>JAFOED010000059.1 GCA_017380355.1 Ruminococcus sp.
ACCTGTAAATAAAAATATCGTAGTTTTTGTATGCAAAAGCGCGTAATAACCAAAAGTAATTACAAATCCGCATCTGCACACAAATTCACAGTATAATCATATCACAAGTAGGTTAACTTGACAAGTAAACTATGTACAATCTTGTTTAAAATGACGAATTTTATGAAAAGCCTTCTGTGTAGGCAAGAATATTATGGAAAAACTCATCTTGAATTTGGGATTTATCAATAAAATAAATAAGTTGTTTTTGTGTAAATATTATACTTGTATATTGACAAATGATGTGTTATAATGTATGTACCAAATTATAGGAGGATATTATAATGAAAAGAATTATTAGCATTTTACTTGCAGTAGTGTTAGTTGCTTCTTGTGTAGTAGCTACTTCAGCTTACGGCTGGACAGATCCTGACATCTTAACAGCTGACGAAGGTATCGCAGAGCACGAGCTCCTCATGGGCGAAGAAGTTGCAACAAACAGATACTATTTCCTTATGCCTAACGGCAAGAATGGTGACATCGGCGACGACGATTCAGTTGACGAAGAGGGTAAGCCAATCGGTAACTATGGCAACTACGCTCCAACATGGTTCATCGAGATGTCAAACGGTGAAATCTCTACAGATACAGCTGCTATCTACTGGTGGGGTTCAGACGTTGCTGATCCAGCTGGTTGGGTAGGTTACCTCCCATCAGGCGTTGACGAGAACGACCCATACGTTTTCTATGCAAACGTTCCACAGGCTGTTACAACAATCATCTGGAACAACGCTGTTGACGGTGGTATGGACAAAGAACAGCCAATCTACTTCTGCGCTGCTCAGACAGTTAACATCCCATGTGAATACTACGATGCTGACGAGTCACCAAACTACCCAGACGGTACAGACAGCTTCGACAACATGATCTACGTTATCGACCCTGACCTCGTTTCATACAGTGATTACTCACAGAAGCAGACATGCGGTGGTGAGTGGTACTACTACTACGGCAACGGCTGCTATGGTTTCACAGAAGATGGTACAGAGGCTGATTGTATACGTGGCGACCACTTCGATGCTGACGGCAATCACGTTATCCCAGTTCACGAGCCTCCAGTAAAGCCAGGCAATCCTGAAGAACTCCCTACAGTTCCTACAGAAGATCCTTCATCAGAAGATCCTTCATCAGAGGAGCCTTCATCAGAGCTCCCATCAGAACCATCTGAGAGTGAGTCAACAGACGCTCCTTCAGAAATTCCATCAGAAGACGCTAATTACATTCTCGGCGATGCTGACGGTGACGGTGAACTCACAGTAGTTGACGCTTCATTAATCCAGCTTGTATTAGTTGGCAAGAAGCCTGCATTCGAGGGCACAGCAATCCTCGCAGCTGACGCTGACAAGGACGGCGAAATTACAGTAGTTGACGCTTCATTAATCCAGCTCGTTTTAGTTGGCAAGAAGCCTCCACTCGTAAAGTAATTTATCGATTTTATGAATTCAGCCACGGTAGCTTAGCCTACCGTGGCTTTTCTACTACTATTTTAAGAGGTTTGCTATGACAATTACAAAAGGTGAAAAAGCAAAAGCGTTGTTTTTAGAGGGATACAACTGTGCTCAGGCGGTGTTGGGAGCTTTTTGTGAAGATTTTGGGCTCGACTATGAAATGGCGATGAAATTTTCTTCCGGTTTTGGTGGGGGTATGGGCAGACTCAGAGAAGTCTGCGGTGCAGTAAGCGGTATGTTTATGGTGATTAACCTTAAATGTGGCTACACATCCCCTACTGATAACAAAGGCAAAAAAGAGCTTTACAGCCACATTCAGACGCTCGCTCAAAAATTCGAAGAAGAAAACGGCTCGATTATTTGTCGTGAGTTACTCGGCTTATCAGAAAAAGTAAGCGAGCCTACACCTGATACACGCACAGATACTTACTACAAAAAGCGTCCATGTGGCGAACTTGTCGAAATCGCTGCAAACATTGTCGATGAGTATATAAACAACCTTTAATATAATGAAAAAACCACCTGACAAATCTCAGGTGGTTTTTTGATATAAAATCTACTCGCAAAATCTGCTTGTTTATGATAATATTATATAGGTTAATAAAATTTAACACTTTTCAACATATAACTGTCACATTTGTGATTTACATTTATTATATAAAGGAGGCGTGTGAGTATGAGCAAACTGCTTATAGTGGACGATGAATTTCGCATCCGCGAACTTATAAAAAAATATGCTATTTTTGAGGGACACAGTGTTTTTGAGGCTGAAAACGGTGCTATTGCAGTAAAAATGTGTAAAGAGCAAGAATTCGACCTCATTATTATGGATATTATGATGCCTGAGCTCGACGGATTTTCAGCGTCTAAAGAAATCCGAAAGTCATCTGATACTCCCATTATTATGCTCTCTGCTCTCGGCGAAGAGTACGATCGTATACACGGCTTTGAAATCGGTGTCGATGATTATGTCGTAAAGCCTTTCTCTCCGAAAGAGCTTATAATGCGTGTAAACGCTGTGCTTAAACGCACGAATCAAACTGGCAATAACGAAAAAGACCGCTTTATATACAAAGGCTTGTGCGTCGATTTCTCTGCGCGCACAGTCGAAATCGACTCAGAGCGAATCAATATGACTCCAAAAGAGTACGACTTGTTCTTCTTTATGGTGAAAAACAAAGGGCTCGCTCTTAGCCGAGAAACTCTCATCAGCAAGGTGTGGGGTTACGACTTTTTTGGTGATGACAGAACACTCGACACACATATAAAACTCCTTAGAAAAAGTCTTAAAGACTACTCAGGACTTATAGTAACACTTCGAGGGGTGGGTTATCGTTTTGAAACAAACTAAAAAGAAACTACCACTTAAAGTTTATCTAGCGTGCGCGTTTCTGATATTCTCTACTGTTCTAATTATCCTTATGTGGATATTTCAGACGATTCTCCTCGACCCGTTTTATCGCGGAATAAAAACTCGTCAGGTCGAGCGATGTGCCCACAGCGTTGTACAGAACATAAAACAGGACGACCTTAGAGAAATGCTCAGCGTGATTCAGGATCAGAACAATATGAACGTATCGGTCTATAACACAACTAATGGTGAATTCACTCCGATATATACTCCTGACCGCTTTATGTATACCACATCGATGATTAACAGAACTTCGATGTACCAATATTATCAGCTTGCTCTTAATAACGGCGGAGAAGCTACACTAAAGGCATCAAAAAACAGCTTTCTGACTACCCCGTCATTTCACGGATACACTCCACCACTGGACAAAGAGTCTGTTGAGCTTCTTGTTTATGTTAATGTGCTCGACACTTATGATGCTCAGTTTATGGTTGTCGTTGAAAGTGAAATCACTCCACTAACCAGTACAGTCGAAACGCTTAGACTTCAACTTTTTATCATCACAGGTATAATTATCGCTGTAAGTATAATTATTGCGATAATAACCGCACACTATGTATCAAAACCGATTCGTGAAACTAACGAAAAGGCAAAACAACTAGCAAAACAAAATTATGACATCGAATTTAGTGGCGGAAACTACAAGGAACTCTGTGAACTCAACGACACTCTGACGTACTCGGCACAGGAGCTCTCAAAAGTTGATAACCTGCGACGCGAGCTTATCGCAAACATCTCTCATGACTTGCGTACTCCGCTGACTATGATTACAGGTTACAGCGAGGTAATGCGTGACTTACCGGGCGAAAACACTCCGGAAAACGTACAGATTATCATCGATGAAGCCACCCGTCTTTCACAGCTTGTTACCGACCTGCTTGATATCTCAAAACTCGAGTCAGACGCAGTAAAAATGCAAAACTGTGTCTTCTCACTCACTTCTTGTATTCAGGACATTTTCTCTCGTTATAATAAACTTATCGAACAAGATAGCTACAACATTGTTTTTGAATATGAAGAAAATGTATTCATTAATGCAGATCCGCTTCGTATTTCACAGGTTATGTATAATCTCATCAACAACGCTATTAACTACTGTGGCGAAGACAAAATTGTTATCGTCAGACAGAAAGTACAGAACAAAAAAGTACTTATTGAAGTTATTGACCACGGTGATGGTATCGCAGAAGATGAATTAAAGTACATCTGGGACCGCTACTACAAAGTAGATAAAGAGCACAAACGAGCTGTCATTGGCACCGGCTTAGGCCTTTCTATTGTAAAGAACATCTTGAACAAGTACGATGCTGACTACGGTGTGTACTCAAAACTACACGAAGGCAGTACTTTCTGGTGGTCTATTCCTATATATAGAGAAGATAATTAAACAAAAAACAGCGGTGCTAAGTCATCGCTGTTTTTTATTGACAAAAAGCCTTATAATGATATAATCAAGTGTATTAACCTTATAAAGAGATGATTTTATGAAAAAAATAGTAAGCTTTATTTTATGCACTTTAATCATATTTACAGGTACTCTATTTCTATCGTCTTCTGTACGTGCTGAAACCAATGCAGATATTTTCACAAAACTTGAGTATACAGTGCTTGAAGACAAAACAGCTGAAATTACTTTTTTTGACAGCGCTTCTTCAGAATACACTATTCCTGAAGAAATAGATGGTTATAAAATAACCAGCATAGGTGAAAAAGCCTTCGAAGGCTGCCACTCTCTGAAAAAATTAACTTTTTCAAACAACATAGTCGAAATAAAAAGAAAAGCTTTTACTAATTGTAACGCGCTGACAACCGTTGTGTTCAGCTCATCCGTTAAAACTATCGGTAACTACGCATTCAACGAGTGTGTATCGCTCAAAGAAGTCATCTTTGTAAACGGACTTGACACTATCGGAAGCTATGCATTCAAAAAATGTGAGCGTCTTGAAAGCATAACGATTCCATCAACTGTAAAAACTATAAAAACTGCGGCTTTTAAGGAATGCAAAGCGCTTAAATATATTAATTTTGAGAATGCAGAAGCTACCATCGGCGATTCAGCTTTTGTGTGGTGTAGTGGAATTACTGAAGTAATTCTGCCTGAAAAAATAAAGTCTATCGACGAAAACACTTTTTACGAGTGCAGAAATCTGAAAAATATTACTTTCAAAAATCCTGACTGCGTTATTTTTGATAGCTCAAACGTTATCCCCGAGAGTGCTGTTATCTACGGATACGCAAACTCAACAGCTGAAAGTTACTCACAAAAATACAACCGCACATTTGTTACGTTAAACGATGAGCATACAGGCGTTAAAGGTGATGTGACCGGTGACAATGATATTACTATCGTTGACGCAACACAGATTCAGCGACACATCGCAAAGGTTATTACGCTAAGTGAAGAAGCTATTGCTTTGGGCGATGTAACAGAAGATGGAAACATCACTGTTACTGACGCAACAACCATCCAGCGTTTCGTCGCTAAAATTATTGAAGAATTTTAATACATAAAAAAGCCATCGGTTAATCCGATGGCTTTAATTTTTATATTAGTCTTCTGCTTTTTCGATAAGTGTGATGCCAAGAACATCCAAGCTCTCTTTATCAACACTTGCCGGACATTCGCTCATAAGTTCACTTGCATTCTGAACCTTAGGGAATGCTGTTACGTCTCTTAATGAATCGCACTTGCACAGAATCATTGCAATACGGTCGAGACCGATACCCATACCACCGTGTGGTGGTGCGCCGTACTTGTACGCTTCTACTAAGAAGCCGAATTTAGCTTCGATTTCTTCGTCTGTAAGCTTCAATGCTCTGAACATCTTCTGCTGAAGTTCATAGTCAGTAATACGGATTGAGCCACTTGACAGCTCTGTGCCATTAAGTGTAAGGTCGTACGCTTTTGCGATAACCTTGCCCTTATCAGTATCGAGATACTCGAGACACTCTTCTTTTGGCATTGTAAACGGATGGTGCATAGCAACCCACTCGCCACTTTCTTCGTCTTTCTCGAAGAATGGGAAGTCGACAATCCAAACGAATTTGAACACGTCAGGGATGATGTTAAGCTTCTTAGCAACATTGAGTCTTAAAGCACCGAGAGTTGGAAGTGTAACAGAGTCCTTATCAGCAACGATTAATACAACGTCGCCTTTTTCTGCGTTTAAAGTAGAAAGGATGTTCTCGAGTTCGCCCTCTTTCATAAACTTAGCGAAAGAGCAAGCAGGAGCATCTTCAACCCATCGAACAAACGCAAGACCCTTAGCGCCGATACCTCTCACAAATTCTGTGAGCTTATCGATTTCTTTACGAGTAAGGGTTGAAGCAGCGCCTTTTGCAACAATAGCGCGAACTGAACCACCGTTTGCTACAGCATCTGTGAACACTTTGAAGTCGCAGTCTTTAACAAGCTCAGATAAATCCTGAATCTGCATATCAAAACGCACGTCCGGCTTATCAGAACCGTACTTATTCATAGCGTCTTTGTATGTCATTCTCTCGAATGGTGTCTCGAGGTCCTGACCTAAAACATCTTTGAAAAGACGCTTAAAGAGTCCTTCGTTGATTTCCAAAATATCTTCAACATCAACAAAAGAAAGCTCCATATCGATCTGTGTAAACTCAGGCTGACGGTCTGCTCGGAGGTCTTCGTCTCTGAAGCACTTCGCAAGCTGGATGTAACGGTCAAATCCTGAAAGCATTAAAAGCTGTTTATAAATCTGTGGTGACTGTGGAAGTGCGTAGAACTTGCCGTTGTGAATACGTGATGGAACGAGATAGTCACGAGCACCCTCTGGAGTAGATTTGATAAGCATTGGAGTCTCAATCTCGATAAATCCATTCTCAAAGAAGTAATCTCTAGCAACTTTTGCGATTTTTGAACGCATATAGAGATTATCGAAAAGTGGCTTTCTACGAAGGTCGAGGTATCTGTATTTAAGACGGATGTCCTCGCTTGTCTTACAGTCGTCTACGATTTCAAACGGAGGTGTGTGCGCCTTAGAAAGCACACGCAAGTCAGTAACCTCGATTTCGATGTCGCCTGTAGCTACTTTGTTAGTTTTTGAGCTACGCTCTCTGACAATACCTTTTGCGCACAGCACGTACTCGCTACGAGCTGAAAAGGCTTTTTCGAAAATCTCTTTATCAGTTGAGTCATTAAATGCGAGCTGTACGATACCGCTACGGTCTCTTAAATCGATAAAGATAAGCTGACCGAGGTCGCGCTGACGCTGTACCCAACCACATACAGTAACCTCTTCGCCTACATTAGCGATTCGAAGGTCACCGCAGTAATGTGATCTTTTAAGTCCTGTCATAAATTCTGCCATAGTAGTCACTCCTTATTATAAAATGTCAGGGTTCTGCGCATCAAAAAGTGCGTTGTAGAACTGAGAAAGGAAGTCTTCACCTAAGGTGATTTCTCTGAGCTCACCTGACTGCATATTCTTAAGTGTAGCTTTATTTTCTGCGATTTCGTTGTCGCCGATAACGAGCGAGAATTTAGCACCGATTTTGTCGGCATATTTCATCTGTGCTCTAAGTCCTCGTCCGACAACATCACACTCAGCATAAAGAGAAGCCGAACGCACCATCTGTGTCAGCTCAAACGCCTTAGCCTGAGCTTCATCGCCCATGGACGAAAAGTAAATATCGCATGTATTAGGCTTCTCGATTTCAATACCCTGTGCATCCATCAGCATAAGCAAACGCTCGATACCGAGAGCAAAACCTAAAGATGGTGTGTGCTGTCCGCCAAGCTGTTCGATAAGGCCGTCGTAACGACCACCGCCGCAAACTGTCGCCTGAGCACCGATGTCAGTAGACACAAACTCAAAAACAGTTTTTGTGTAGTAGTCAAGACCACGAACGATAGTAGGATTAACGATGTACTCAACACCTGCTTTTGTGAGCAGAGCCTTCACTTTTTCGAAGTGGTCAGCGCACTCGTCACAAAGGTAATCGAGCACCTTCGGAGCGTTATCTGCGATTTTGCTGCAAACTGATGACTTACAGTCAAGAATTCTCATCGGATTTCTCTCGAGTCTTGAAAGACATGTCTCGCACAGCTCGTCCTTATATGACTCGAAGTATTCTTTAAGTGCTTCATGGTACTTCTGTCGACACTCAGGACAACCGATAGAGTTAAGCTCTAAACGCAGATTCTTAATCTGTAATCTGTCAAAAATCGATTTAGCTGCACAGATAAGCTCAGCATCAGCAGCTGGATTCTTTGTACCGTAGCATTCAAGTCCAAACTGGTGGAACTCTCTGAGTCTTCCTGCCTGTGGCTTTTCGTAGCGGTAACAAGAAACAAAGTAGCTCGCTTTTACAGGTAAACCATCGTTATAAATAGCGTGCTCGAGCAGTGCGCGAGCCGCACCTGCTGTGCCCTCAGGACGGAGTGTGATTGACTCGCCACCTTTTGTGTCGAAAGTGTACATCTCTTTCTGTACAACGTCGGTAGTCTCACCGACACCACGTGAGAAGAGCTGTGTGTGCTCAAAGACAGGTGTGCGGATTTCTTTATATCCAAAAGCCTGCGACTCTTTTCGCATAATTTCTTCAACGAACTGCCATTTGTAGCTGTCTTTTGGCAGAACGTCTTCTGTACCTCTGACTTTTTTTGTGAGTATAGCCATTGTCATTTCCTCTCTTATTCACAAACTTATCTAGTTTATAATATATCACATTTTATCGCTATTTCCAAGTAGTTTGAGGATATTTTTTAATTTAAAAACATTCTAAACCCGCAATTTTACTGCGTTTTTTGGCATAAATTTGATTTTTCATCGAATGTTCACACATAAAGAATGAAAATTGTGTATAATAAACGTGTTACTTTTAGAAAAGGAGGACTGATTATGAAGAAATTCCTATCTGTTTTTCTTATACTGATTCTTATGTGCAGTATGTTTATCATACCGACACACGCGCTGAACGTAACAACCGCAACAATCGAAAAAGCTGTCAAATGGGCTGAAGCTACCGCTGCTGATGACTCTCACGGCTACTCGCAGTACAACCGTTGGGGCAACCCTGACTACGACTGTGCAAGCTTTGTTATATCCGCATTTAGAAGTGCGGGATTTGATCTCTCAAGTGCTGTCCACTGTGGCAATATGAAACAAGCGTTTATCGATGAAGGTTTTGAATGGATACCGAGTTCGAAAATCGACTTAAGTACTTCTAAGTACTTAAAACGCGGTGACATTCTTTTGAATACCACAAGTCACACCGAGATTTATATTGGCGACAATATGCAGGTTGGTGCCCACGAGGGTACATACGACGACTACGACTTAAACGACCCTGGCGACTCAACAGGACGAGAAATTTGTCCTGTTAAATACTCGAACGGTTCAAGATGGGAGGGTATTTTACGTTACCCTACAAATCCCCCTGTAGACGTCGGAACAGATTTTTACGCATATATCATTAACAACGCAACAGAAAAATATCTCACAAATGATAACCGTAACGTATCCGTACGCTCGCTATTAAGTGAGGGTAATCCAAGTCAGGTTTGGAAGTTCGAACGTCAGGAAGACGGCTCGTATATCATCCGCACATGCTTTGACTCAAAGGTGCTTAACGTTTCTAACCGTGGTACCGAACCGGGTACGAACGTCGGCGTGTACAACGACACCGAATCCGACGCAAAGAGATGGTTTATCTACGGAACCGAGGATAACTACAAGTTCAAGCCTCGACTGTGTGACCTATCCCTATACGTATACAGAGGAACGGCTGAGTCAGAAGATGGAACTAACGTATGCCTTGGTACAAACAGTACAAAGACGACTCAGAAGTTCAGAATCGTAAAACTTCAGGAACCATCCGCTACATACGTTGAGTGCAAGGCAGGCACATCAACACTGCCTACAGCACTGTGGTGGAACTTCACCTTAGGAACTAATCTCTATGACGTGAAAATCTATAGCGCTGACAGCGAAACAGAAGAATTAGTAAAAGAAATCAACGACATCGCAGAAACTTACTGTTCAGTACAGCTACCTGTTGGTGAGTATAAAGCAGTTGTCTACTCGAAAAATACATTTGCACAGACAAAAAGTATAAACACTGTCGGAATCACCGTTGAAAAAGGGGAAGAAGTCAAAATTGGCGATACTAACTTGGACGGAGAGGTTTCCGTTTTAGACGCCACCACTATTCAACGCTTCATGGCTAAAATCACTGAGTTAACAGAAGAGCAGAAAATATTCTCTGACACTAATAGAGATGGAGATGTTTCTGTTGTCGATGCAACTATGATTCAGCGTTTTATGGCTAAACTAATTGACAAATTTTAAATAAAAGTAACGCCCGTATCTTTTGATACGGGCATATTTTTTGCACACAAAAAGGCTCCGAGAAAATCGGAGCCTGAATTTTTATAATAAGATTATCTCACGATATTACGCCAATCAAGGTCGCCGCGCTCAAGACCGTGAATAAGAACTTCGGCAGTAGCGATGTTAGTCGCAACAGGAATGTTGTGCATATCACAAAGGCGCAAAAGGTTCATATCGTTAGGCTCGTGTGGCTTCGGTGTGAGAGGATCGCGGAAGAAAATAAGCATATCAATCTCGTTGCAAGCAATACGAGCAGCGATCTGCTGGTCGCCACCCTGTGAGCCACCAAGGAACTTCTGTATTTCTAATCCTGTCGCTTCGCTAACCAGTTTACCTGTTGTACCTGTACCACAAATACTGTGTCTGCTTAAAATACCGCAGTAAGCAATACAGAACTGCACCATAAGTTCTTTCTTCTCGTCATGAGCAATCAAAGCAATATTCATAAAATTCCCTCCATTACAAAATATCCTAAAGTATCCGAAAAAATGAATACAAATTAACCCTTAAAGTTTAATAACAATAGGAACGTCATTACCACGCAGACGTTCAACCAAGGTGTCAAAAACAACACCTGCGCTAGCCCAGTTTGAAGCTAAAATTCCACGCTGTGATAAAGCAGCAATACGGGCATCTTCAGGAATAACCGCAATAAGCTGGATTCCCGAAGCATCAATAACCTCGTCAAGATCACTGTAGAGTCCTGTTTTCACAAAGCGCTCAGCATCAAAACGATTAATCACGAGTCTCACATCTTTAATTCCATACTCAGTAAGCTTATTGAGAATGTTCATTCCACCACGGATGCTGATAGGCTCAGTGTTTACAACAACCAAAGCTCTGTCAGCAGCAATAGCTGCACTCTCAAATCCTGACCCAACTCCAGCAGGAGCGTCAACGATAACATAGTCATAATCGTTTTTGTGGTCAAGAATAAATTGTTTCATCACCTGAGGACTAACTTCATCTTCAGCAGAAATAGGAGCGGCGATAGAAAATAAACCTTTAGCTCCTTCACACTCATAAATAGCATCCTCAAGTGTACACGAACCGCTGATAACATCAGAAAGATCGTGCACCAGTCGACCGGTAATACCAAGCATCATATCTGTGCCACGCATACCGCTGTCGCAATCGATGATTAAGACTTTATAGTTTTTTCTGCAAAGTGCCAGAGCAAGAGAAGTAGACACTGTAGTTTTACCTGTGCCACCCTTGCCTGAAGCAACTACTATAACCTGACTCATAATAATACCTCAATTAACATTTTAGCATAATAAAGTGAAAAGAGCAACGAAAAATCAAAAATTCGATGTAAAATAATAGGTTCAAAAATTATGCACTTTTAATAAATATCGGCGGTAAATTCTAAAAAATCGCATTGTTAAGCCATTCTTTGATAAAAACTTCACAAATTCAGATGTTTTTTCGTATTTGTTTTATGCTTCAAAAAAGCGCTTATCAATCGCCCCAACTTTTTGTTTTTACCTTTTTTAAGCTCTTATCATAAAAATACGCGTCCATCATATCCATTGCAGTATACATCGCGTACTTACCTTTAGCGCCGTGCTCGAGCACAACAGCTACCGCAACCTCAGGCTTTTCATACGGAGCGTAGCACACGAAAATTACGTGGTCACTACCTGCGTTTTCGGCTGTACCGGTTTTGCCCGCAACAGCTTTCGGATACGCTGAAACAAGAGTAGCAGTACCGCTTGTTACAACACTGCGCATAGAACTCTTGACTGTTGTCAAGTGCTTCTTCGACAAACCAGCATCTGCCATAACCTCTGGCTTTTTCGGGTCGTTATAGAGCACAGTTTCGTCACGCTCGTAGTTTACTATTTTACGCACAAGATGTGTTTTATATCTTACACCATTATTGGCAATAGTCGAAACATAAGTCGCAAGCTGCATAGGAGTAAAAGTATTGTCACTCTGACCGATAGCTGCTTGTACGGTATTACCCTCGTACCATGTGGTGGAATCTCTGCCTGCAAGCACACCAGTAGACTCGTCAATTTCAATACCTGTTTTTACACCAAGTCCGAATTTCTCAGCATACATATAAAGTGTAGTAGCACCAAGTCTACGACCTGTTTCTGCAAAGTAATAGTTACACGAAACTGTCATCGCGTTGTGAAGAGCTGTGTGTCCGTGTGTACCCATGCAGTTTACGACATATTTCGGATAATAGTCGTAGTGTTTCGTACAATTTATCAAAGTGTTTGGTTTGATAACTTTTTCCTGTAATGCAGCGAGTGCCACGCACGGCTTGAACGCCGAACCAGGAGAGAAGGAGCCGTCAAAGGTACGGGAGAACATCGGCGAATGCTCGTTTGTATTAAGCCACGCGTTGTAATCAGAGTCATAATACTTCGATACATCGTAGTTAGGGGCAGAAGCAGCCGCAATAACCGAGTTGTCTTTTACCGACAACATAACAGCACCACCACAGTAACAGTCTTCACCAAGTCTCGACTGCTGTTTTGCGTTATTTGACTTAGCATTTCTGACTTCGCGTTCGCCCTCAGCTCGTGCTCGATTGATGTTCTTCTGAAGAGAATAATTTGCGACAGACTGAACATTTGAATCGATTGTCAGATAAACTGTATCACCAGGTTTCGCTTTTACAGTTTCTTCTTCGCTTATAATGTTACCATTTTCGTCTTTCACGATAGTTTTCACGCCAGATTGTCCTCGAAGGTTTGATTCAAGCGCAGATTCAATACCAAACTTTCCGATAACGTCATTCATACTGTATCCATTATCTTTGTTGCTCTCGTATTCTTCGGCTGAAAGCGAACCAACAACACCTAAAATATGTGGAATAAGCGTACCGTTTTTGATAACACGCTCGTTAGTTACCCTGATTTCAACGCCAGGAACAGACTGAGTCTGCTCGGAAACAACAGCAACCGCTTCTTCAGAAACTTTTTCTGCGAAAATATAAGCTTTAGAATAGGAATATCCGCTTTTTTCCATATTGTAGCGTACAGACACAACATCGCGTCTGCGATAGGTATCCTCTATGCTATCAGCTTTGTACCTTTTTGCGAGTGCATCTAGCACTTCGTCTGGAGTATTAAGATCAGAGTCGTTAAGCATACTCTCGCCTTTGATGTACTCAAGCTCCGCGTCACTGTCAGCGCTAAAACTCACAACATCGTTTTTTACCTTAATCGGAAGTTCATCGACCCATTTTGTGTCGCATTTAGCACATAAGTCAAGAAGAGTGTTTATAATATCGTTTGTGGAGTTTTCCTGAACGTAAATCTTATTAATAACGATGTTATACGCAGTTTTGTTAACAGCGAGTTCTTTTCCGTGAACATCTAAAATCTCGCCTCTGGTTGCGTCAGAAACTTCAGTGTAAGAAGTTGACTGCGCAGAAATTTCTTTATATTTATCTTCATTTAAAATCTGCCAGTCAAAAAGTCTGATAGTAAAAACCGCAAAAATAAGGACAACTATCACACCGCAAATGATAAGTCGTATGTTAGAGTTCTTTTTATCTTTGCCCACGAAATTGCCCCCCCTTTCAGGTTTTTATTATTTTAAATATTGTATCTTATAGATTTTACTCACTCAGCGTAGAATATATAAACTTGTTTATAAAATATAAAATTGCAGTACAGATAATCGTCTGAACAATACGCGAAATATAGTGGTTAACAAAGTACGTACCTGCGCTTGAGTATCCAGCCATTACGTATGAAAACAGGAAATGCAAGGATAAAAGTGATGTCACAACAACTGTTGTTGTCAAAAGCACGTTGTAGAAATTCGCCGTTATAAAATTATTCGCACAAAATCCGAGTATAAAGCACACGATAGTAAGCGATATAGCAAAAGTGCCGACAGAATTCGAATATCCGATGTCTGAAAGCAGACCACACACAAGGCCAAATATCATCGCAGGTACTTCGGATTCAAATACCGCAATTGTAAGCGCTAATGCTACGAGCAGACACGGAGTCGCACCAAATATCTGTGGTATAAGCGATGGAGTTGTGCCGAGAACAAAAAGCAGAAGTATCTCTAAAATATACGCGAGATATCGGAAAAACTTCACATTTTTCATCAGTCTTTCTCCGTTTTACTGTTAATCAGCACCTCGCCCTGACCTGTGTAGTCAGTAATAATAGCGAGCTCTGTAATTTCCTTAATATTATCGTACGGTCTAACAACTGCGTAGTAAGAAGAGTTGTATGTGTCGTAACACACGTCCTCAACTTCACCGATAATGAGTCCTTTCGGATATAAACCGCTGATACCTGTAGTAGTGATAATATCGCCCTTTTTCACCTTATGGTCAGCATTCAGCTTACTCATAGTAGTGCAGTTTTTGTCGCAGTATTTTGCACTACCTGATACAACGCCTGTGTCGTGAGTGCGATTGTCAATTGCACCGACGCTTGTCTGTGGAGACAGAAGGGTCACAACTTTACATGTGCTTAAATCAACTTCGCTGACCCATCCGATAAGTCCATTTTGTGAAACAACAGGGTCGTTCACGCTGATGTCAGAAGTACTGCCTTTATCTAAAGTAAAAGAGTAAAACTCGTCGTTTGAATCACGACGAAGTACTGTAGCAGGTACCATCGCATACTGTGGATTTTCTTTTTTAAGGTCGTAGAACTTCCACAGCCTTGCATTTTCTGTCAATGTATCGTAGTAGTTAACGAGCTGATTTCTAAGCTCTGCGTTTTCTTTCTTGAGCTTCTCGTTTTCTGCTCTTATCTCGTCGATTGAGCGATCGTCATCATTTGTTGCAGCCGCGGTAACTTTAGACAACGGATATGTGATGCCGTTGAGTGTCGAGGACACCATATTGCTATGTATTGAGTTTGTAAAAACTGAAAGCACAATAACCACGAAAACTGTGGATAAGAAAATCTTGAGGCTGTTTGACTTTAAGAAATCCTTCATGCTGTCCTCCTGTCATAAAATAATTTCGCACCGCACAGCTGTCTGCGCGGTGCGGTGTTATCAAATAAATTTCGGTGCTGTCTGGACCTTGAAATTCGGGTCGAGCTTTCTGCCTGTGCCATCAACAACACAGTCAAGCGGTCTTTCGGCAACATATACAGGCATTCCTGTCTGCTGCATAACAAGCAAATCAAGACCTCGAAGCAGGGCACCGCCACCTGTGAGCATGATACCGTTATCGATGATATCAGCCGCAAGCTCAGGCGGAGTTTTCTCGAGTGTCGTAAGAATAGCTTCAACAATAGTGCTGAGTGGATCAGCAAGAGCATCTCTGACTTCAGCCGCTGTAATCTTAACGTTCTTCGGTAATCCGTCAACGAGGTTACGACCTTTAACTGTCATTTCACCTTCGTTTTCGTACGGATATGCTGAACCGATAGCGATTTTAATATCTTCTGCAGTACGTTCACCGATGAGAAGATTATACTTTTTCTTGATATAGGTGATGATAGCTTCGTCGAATTTATCACCAGCAACTCGTACGGAGCACGAAGCTACGATGTCATTAAGTGAAACGATACCAACTTCGGAAGTACCACCGCCGATATCGACAACCATACTTCCCATAGGCTCGTCCACAGGAAGACCAGCGCCAATAGCCGCAGCCATAGGCTCTTCAATAAGCTCGACGTACTTGCCGCCTGCCTGACGTGCTGCGTCTTCAACTGCGTTACGTTCAACTTCAGTTACGCCACTTGGGATACAAATAACGATTCGTGGACGAGAAAAGAAGTTTGCCTTAACAACTTGTTTGATAAAATATTTAAGCATTGTAGCTGTGATTTCAAAATCTGCGATAACACCGTCTTTGAGTGGACGGATAGCAACGATAGAGCCAGGAGTTCTACCGATCATATCTTTTGCTTCTTTGCCGACAGCAACTACTGTATCTTTTCGAACGTCAACAGCAACAACCGACGGCTCACGCATAACTATACCCTTGCCTTTAACGTAAACGAGGGTGTTAGCAGTACCTAAATCGATACCAATATCCTTAGAAAAAAACATAAAAATTCCCCTTTATGAGAATGTGAAATCTCAGTATATATACACATTTACCCTATTCTACTTTAGTATAACCGAAATTTTATATCATTTCAATATTTTTTCAGTATATAATTGTTAATTTTCTTATAATAATACAAAATCCCCTTTGACTCCAAAGGGGATAGTAAGTAAGCGTTTTATTGATATTATTGCCTTCCTGTTGAGCCGAAACCACCCTCGCCACGCTCAGTTTCATCTAAACTTTCGACTTCTAGTGGTTCACACATACACACAGGAGCTATAACAAGCTGTGCGATTCTCTCGTCAGGCTCGATAGTATACGCGGTTTTTGAAATATTAGTCAATCCAACGCATACTTCACCGCGGTAATCAGAATCGACAACACCAACACAGTTAGCAAGTGTCACACCGTGCTTAATCGCTAGACCTGAGCGAGCGTAAATATACGCAACAAAGTTTTCGTTTTCAAGTGCAATAGCAATTCCTGTCGGAATTATCTTTATTTCGCCAGGTTCTAGAGTAACAGGGGAGTCAATACACGCATAAAGGTCCATTCCAGCTGAGCCTTTTGTTGCGCGTTTTATCATATGTGCGTTTTCTCTGAGTTTTTTTACTTTTAATACCTGCATAGTAGTCTCCTCTTGCATTTTTTATAACGTTCTTGCGTTTTTGCAAAAATAATTCAGAATTAATATTTTAAAAAAGAACTATTATATTTTTATAATTTTTATAAAGAAATTTATGCAAATTCTTTAAAATAATTCTTTAAAAGATTGTGAAATTTTTCACACCTCTTATATACAAACCATGTGTAAAACGCTCGAAACTCCGTTTTTCGCTTATATTTTTAAGGATTTTTTCCTTGTTTTCCACAGAGTTTTCCACAGAAAAGTGAAAAACTTTAAAAACTACGTTTTTTGATTTATAAATCTCTAACGGCAAAATAAGCGGTACGCAGTTTAAGATTTCGCTTACATTTGTGTCACAAACGACTGTGAATTCCTCGCCCTTGCGATCTTGCAATTTATTAGCTGTTTTGCAAGTTGCACAGTTTGCTCCTCCACTTTTCAGCGGACAGTTTCGAGTCATCATAAGAGGTAAATAACCATACGATGCAACGCCTGATGGGAGAGATACTTTAAGCGCATTTATTCTGTTTAAATCGAGTTCAAAGGACAACTCCACATCGCTTGCGCCGTAATTTTTTGCCCAATTTATCGACAGAGAATTTGCGATATTCATAAAACAGCTAAGGTGGACATCAAATCCGCGCTCTTTGCACAGATAAAAAGCACCGATGTTGTGGCACATCGCGTGTGTGATACCCTCGCTCTTTAATTTATCAAGCGCGTGTGCGATTTTTTCTTCTCTTGAGAACATTCCGCGAGGGATATCAAGAGCTATATTTATGCCTTTTTCTTTAAATCCTTTTACTTTATCCAAGTGTTTTTCACACTCAAAAAGCGGGACAAATACGTATTCGCAACTGCTGAAACTTTCAGGGATATTAAGGTCACGAGTAATGGCGTAGCTAGGCTTTTTGTCAAAACTTACCTCTTCAATTTCGTCGAGCAAATCGTCAAAAGAAAAATCAGAAATTTCGTAGTTATGCCATATTTCGCTATTTAAGGCTAAGTTCTCAAAAGCCGTACGACGCATAAGATTCACATCTTTTGCCGCAACGAAACAGTCGCCGTTTATGTCTACATTTACGTTTTTAATCACAAACGGAGTGTCGCCAGTTTTATTCAGAAGCTGTGCGATTTTTTCCTCAGTTGCAGGAGCGTTCATCGCTTTTTCCACGGCGTTTTCGGACTCAACCGAAAGGGATTTTCTGCCGTCTGATACAGTGAGAATCATCTTCTCGCCGAGCGCAATTTTCATATCGACATCGATAGCAATTCTGCCAAATTCATCCTTGTAAGTCGTGCGGATTTCACGGAAGAGCTTTTCTGTCGCCTTTACAACGTCGTCACGCTTACGAAAACCGAACATCTCGCTACCGCGATTGTCCGTATAATATCCGTCAGTAAAACCTGTTCGGGAAAAGACAGCCTGCAAACGCTCGTTTGTTACACTGTCAACAAAGCCGTTGTCACGCATTTGTCTGCACGCGGATGTCGCCATCGCAACATACTCAGGACGTTTCATTCTTCCCTCGATTTTCGCGCTGACAACGCCGATTTCTTCGAGTTCTTTTATATAGTCAACAAGGCTGTTGTCCTTAAGACTCAACGCGTGAGTGCTGTTAGCTGTCGCAAAAGGAAGACGGCACGGCTGGGCGCACATTCCTCTGTTAGCACTACGTGTTCCAAGCATAGCAGACATATAACACTGACCTGAAACGCACATACAAAGTGCACCGTGAACAAACACTTCAAGCTCTATATCACAATTGTCAGCAATATATTTAATCTCTGATTTTGTCATCTCTCGCGCGAGCACTACTCGGGAAAATCCGAGTTCTTTAAGCGCTTTTGCACCAGATAGAGTGTGCACACTCATCTGCGTTGATGCGTGAAGCTTTAAATCTGGTACGATTTTTCTGACAGCCTGTGCGAGTCCGATGTCCTGAGTGATAAGTGCGTCGATGTCGGATTTTGCTGCGTTTTTCACGAGCTCTAACGCATCGTTCATCTCATCGTCAAAAATTACGGTATTAAGCGCAAGATAAACCTTGACGCCAAATCGGTGGCAGTATTTTACAGCACTACTCAGTTCTTCGAGCGTAAAATTGTGAGCACTTGCACGAGCAGAAAAGTCCTTTGCGCCAACGTAGATTGCATCAGCACCCGCCCTTACTGCCGCATAAACACTCTCATAACCACCGGCAGGAGATAAAATCTCAATTCTATTCATTATCAGTCCTTATTTTCATCAAACAAGCTGTACTGACGAACAGGAGTGTAGCCTTTTTCATCTGCTTTTTTCTGCATATAACGCTCTTTATACGGATTTACGTGGTCATGATTGTGGCGTTTTTTGTCTGCTTTTGAAGCAGGGGCAGGTTGTGGCTTTTTTTCTTCAACTGTTGGCGCTTCAACCTTTATTTCCTCTTCTTTTTCTGTTTCTTCTTCGTCAAAAAAGAGATCGTCCTCAGCGCTGATTTCTTTCTCTTCTTCTGACTCTTTAGGAGCTTTTATATCAACAGAAGACGCAATCATAGTCTTCTTGGATTTAAGAAGCTCTTCTTTTTCGCCTTTTAAACGAGCTATTTCAGCTTTAAGTGCCTCGTTTTCTTCTCTGAGTTTTGCGCTGTCTGTGATATAGTCTTTAACCTGCTCTTTTACTTCATTAAGCGCAGTGCGGGCTTTGTACTCATCGTCGCAAAAATCAAGTGCCGCCATAACAGCACACTTTTCTTTAGACATATTAGATGTAGTAAACATCGAATTTATCGCAGTATCAACCTTGCTTGCAACATCAGTAACGTACTTTTCGCTCTCAGTAGTGAGCAGTGTGAGTTTATGACCTGCAACAAAAACGGTTACTTTGTTCTTTTCCATAATAGCACCTCAAAAAAGATTTTTTACCGAGTAAATTATATAACAAATAATGGCAACTTCACAAGTATTACTACCTTTTTGTAATCATTACAAAACAAATGTTACTTCATATAGTAAATGGAGCGTTCAAAAAATAAAAGCCCGACTTTGGGCGGTGCAATGCAGCGATTTAACAGGTTAAAAGTTGCTATTTTCTGCTTATACTTCATAAAAAGGACCTCGTAGGCGTCAGCCTTACGAGGTCTTTTCA
>JAFOED010000060.1 GCA_017380355.1 Ruminococcus sp.
ACAAGCTTGGCCGCAAGATGTCCAAGTCACTCGGTAACAATGTCGGTGACCAAGATTATGAGCTTTCACTTAACATCCCTCAGAGCTATTTTGTGGGTGACAGTACCTAAATACAAGTTGTCGGATATACTAAAAATAACACATGTTAATATACGCTGAATAATGGCGACTTCACACTTAGTAGCAGTGATACTTCTGTTGCAACTGTCGACAACGATAGCGTGGTAGCAGTTGGCACAGGAAACGCAACGATTACAGCAACAAGTGATTATGTGACAGTCAGTGCTCAGATAGAGGTAGCTGAGTTTTGTGAGGGCGAGAGTCGTCAGTGTGGTGAAAATGTTTTTTGAGAGTATAAAGATGGTACTTTAACTCTTACAGGCACAGGTGATATGTATAACTATACTGGAACGTACACTGAAAACTATGAGATTATTACAGACCTTCCTTATGTAGAAGATTGTAAAAATGTTAAAAAGGTTGTAGTAAGCGAAGGTATAACAGGTATCAGCCAGTATGCATTCGCAGGTTTTAGCAATCTAGAGGCTGTTGAGTTGCCGACCACGTTGAAAACGATTGGTCAAAAGGCATTTTTAAACTGCTACAGATTGAAATCTGTCAATATTCCTGAAGGCATAAAGGAAATCCCGTTTGGTTGTTTTGATACTTGCTATTCTCTTAAGACAGTCATTCTTCCGAAGTCTTTGGAAGGCATAGGATACAATGCGTTTTTATATTGTTCGGGACTTGAGTATATCGAACTTCCGGATAACCTGAGCTACATAAACGGCGGAGCGTTTTTTGGCTGTTTTTGTCTGAAAGAGATCACGATTCCAAAGAATGTAAAAGAAATCGAAAGCGGTACTTTCAATGTGTGTGATTCGCTGAAAAAAGTGACTATCCTGAATCCTAATATCAGATTCGGAGTATTTAATATGTTTAGCTCAATAGCGGATCAGTTAACTATATACGGCTATAATAGTAGCACTGCAGAAACTCATTGTAAGACTAATTCTATTAAATTTGTTTCGCTGGGTGATTCTCCTAATTTAGTGGTACAGTTAATGGGTGATGTAAACCTAGATGGGGCAGTTAACATTCTTGATGTTACCACACTTCAGAGATTTTTAGCTCATATCATATATTTGGAGTATGACGCAGTACCTTTATCAGATACGTATAGAGATGGTGAGATAAATGTATTAGATGCAACACAAATCCAGCGTTTTCTTGCACATCTTATTCCTGAACTATAAAAAGTTGTAATTTAATAAAAAAGACCGATGCAAACTTAATGCTCGTATCAATCTTTTGCTTATTTGATATCCCCTGCTAAAACGATGCTGCACTTGTATGTACAAGTAATATGTAGTGTTAGAGGGTGATAAACAAGTATTATCATCTGACATAAAAATCAAAATTGAATAGATATAGTAAATGCCGTTTTAACAGTGTTAAAGCGGCTTTTGTGATAAAACAAAAGGAGCACATCGTGTGATGTACTCCTAATTTTGGCAGGGGCAGAAGGACTCGAACCCTCGGCACGTGGTTTTGGAGACCACTGCTCTACCAACTGAGCTATACCCCTATGTATTCTTTTGTACGCTGTGCGCTTCAACGAGAGTTATTGTATCACTTTAATGTGTTAATGTCAAGCAGTTTTTCATTTTCCCTTTATTATTTGTTTTTGTCCTATTCCGACGGCGTTTTATGTATGGTGCATAAAAAACGAAGTAAAAAATTTATCTATGCGTAGAAATTTTTATTTCGTGTTGATTTGAGATAGTAAAAGTGCTAAATTTAGAGGGTAAAGTTGTCACTTTATGACAGCTTAAAATGAGGGTAGGATAGGTAAAAATGAGAAGAGATTATGAAGTTTTTATAAGTTACAGACACAAAGACTGTAACCCACTTGCGAAAGCTTTGTACAGCGAGTTCCTGAACGTCTACGGTGTGGACAGTTTCAGAGATGACGAGGAGCTTCACTTCGGTGATTTCCGTACACAGCTTATAAAGAATAACAAAAAGAGCCAGTACCTCGTGTTGCTGCTCACTCCTGGAATGCTTGACAGATGTCATCAGGAAGGCGACTGGATTACAACTGAGGTTTCGCTTTATCTGCAGGCAGGCAAGCCGATTATTCCTATTAAAATGAATGGATTTGAGTATCCTGACAACCTTCCTGAGAAAATCAAGGACCTCGTGAAATTCGACGAAAATGCTATCGTGTGCGAGCTTGATGATCCTGAAGAAACAGCGAAGATTATCGCTAAAGGTGTCAACGAGCAAATCAGAAAGGGCTGGTCGCCGGAGCTCCAGAAAGAAGCTATTATGAGTCGTCACTATCTGTCGTTTGACAACGAAAGTGAGACAGGCTACAACTACATCAGCACTATGGCATTAAGAGAAAGCTTGTTTTTCTTATGTGCCAACCTTTTATATTCACTTGGTATAACTGCGTTATACAGGTGGTCAGACCCGTCTATAGATTACGCAATACTTGCGGCTTTTGGTATTTTACCGCTGTTTCTTATTTTCTGTGAGTTGTTCAAAAAGCTCATTGGCAGAAGCAAGTCCCTTGACAGGTTGATACTTGACTACAGAATTATACGCTGGATAGGTCCGTTGCTAAAGATTTTCTTCATTGGTATTGTGCCGATTGCTGCACTTGCTTACGCAGTACCGCTTCTTGGTATGGTCGGTGGTATTGTGACAGGGTTGTTGCCTCAGACCTATGCGCACGAGTTGTATTCGATGAGCGTTGTGGCGATAGTATTCTATCTGCCAACATCGAGATGGCTTTACAAAACAGTACTTGCGAGTATCGACTTCTGTAACAGCAGATTCGGGAGATATCCGAAGAAGTTTATTTTGTGCAAGAGAGTGCTCAAAATCAGAAAAATCAGCAAAATCGCTGGTTGGATTGCACTTGTACCAGCGATACTCTTGTGTGGTGTTCTGTGTGCACTTATTATAGGAGGTTGATATTATGATGACAACAAAAGTAAATCATATTAACCTCGGACTTTTCCACGAGGCTTATATCGTGTGCAACTGTGAAACTGAAGAGTATTTCAGAGAAGTTGCAAAAGAACTTAATAAAGAATACTTAGTTCGTACTGGTGTTTTTGTATACGACAAAGAGGAGCTTACCGATAAGGTGAAATTCGATCTGAGATTCAGTTCGAACGTACTGTTTATGCTTACAGAAGGTGAAACAGAAAAAGCGGCACAGGGTGAATCATCACCTATGCGACAGGTTTACTCATTTGTACAGAGTAACAATCAGGGTTCAATTTCATTAGTTGCGGTTGACGGATGTCAGGTTGATTACAGCGTAGAGTATCCTGAAGATATGAAGAGTTTTATGTGGCTTCATCGCAAAAACTACTTTATAAGCACAGAAACAGCCGAAGAAACTGCAGCGAGCTTTTTCAAAGAGCTCAGAAGAAACCATTCAAAAACTCAGCAGAGAAAGCTCAACCGCCTCAGAGGTGACGGTCAGCACATAAAAGATGACCAGTACAAAGTACTAAGCGTAATAAGTGCGATTTTCGGACTTATATTTCTGCTTATTTACCTGTTATCAAGACAGGGCTTGTGGGGTGCAGACGCCGACATATCCAAATTTATATATGTGTTAGAAGTTATAGTCGAGGTTTTCGCATACTCAGCGATTCCATATATTATGATTGCGTTTTGCTTCTTCAGAGATGTAACGTACGATGTGTCGAAGGTGTTCTCTGAATTCAGAAGACTCGGCAGAAAGCGCCTCTCCTTTATCTTTGGTGTAGGATTGTATTTAACATCTGCAGTTTTCACAAACTATCTGTACATTCATACAAGACCGCAGTTTGATGCAACTATAAACTATCCGGCATTTGGATTCTTTATGATACTTCTCATAGTGTTTGCGTATAACACGACAATGTGGGTTATCGCTGTAAAGACACCGCTGTTTGTAGAATTTGCATACAGACGATTTTTAGTAAGAGCCATTTTCTTACCTGTATTTATAGGCGTTACCATTTACCTCTTCTTCTATTTCAGAAATCATTTTGATATTCGTATAGCTGGGGTATGGGAATATGCGATAGACACCTTTTTAGGTATATGGTAATATAAAATAAAGCACCTGTACACAATTTTGCTGTGCAGGTGCTTACTTTTTTGTAACCTTTTATTTTATTATGTAGAAGAAGAACAATTTATATTTTGTAAAAACCGCTTAAAACTCAGCACTCTTGGCGGTTTTTTACTTTTACTGGTCATTTTATGTGAAAGTTGCACAATTGTAGTTGACAAAAGCGAGCATAGTGATGTATAATCTTTCGTGTGAAAAGGCGATTGCCTAATCGCACGGCGCACCGTTTGGTGCATAACTTATTTTCATTATTAGGAAAGGATGAATTACACAATGAAAAAGTTATTTGCTCTTTTACTCGCTATTGTAATGGTTGTTTCTCTTGCTGCTTGCGGCGCTACAACTGATGGCGACAAAGTTGGTGCAGATGCAGGTTCTGTATACTGGCTCAACTTCAAACCTGAGTCTGACGGAGCTCTTAAGGAGCTCGCAGCTATGTACACAGAGGAGACTGGCGTAGACGTTCAGATCGTTACAGCTGCTTCTGGTACATACAACGAAACTCTCATCGCTGAGATGGACAAAGAAAACCCACCTACAATCTTCGTAGTTGGTAACACAGCTGCTGTTAACGAGTGGAAAGATTTCTGCTACGATCTCACAGACGCTGACATCACAAAAGAACTTAACGACGAGTACAAACTCTACGATGCTGACGGTAAGCTCTGCTCTATCGGTTACTGCTACGAGTGCTACGGTATCATCGTTAACAAGGCTCTCTTAAAAGAAGCTGGCTATGAAATCGAAGCTATCAACAACTTCGAGACATTAAAGGCTGCTGCTGAGGATATCCACGCTAGAGCTGACGAACTCGGCTTCGACGCATTCTCATCAAACGCTATGGATTCTTCTTCTTCATGGAGATACACAGGTCACCTTGCAAACCTCGAGTACTACTACGAGTCAGTTGACGATCCAGACGCATGGAAAGAGTGCCCAGCTGAAATCAAGGGTACATACATGGACAACTACAAGGCTTTATATGACCTCATGGTTGAGAATTCAACAGTTGACAGAAAAGACCTCGCTGCTGGCGGTTTAGATTCTGCTGCTGAGTTCAAGGATAAGAAGGCTGTATTCTATGTAAACGGTAACTGGGAGTGGTCTGGCCTTTCAGAAGTATTCGCTGCTGAAGACCTCACAATGATCCCTTACTACTGTGGCGTAGAAGGCGAAGAGAAGGCTGGTCTTAACTGTGGTACAGAGAACTACTGGGCAGTTAACGCTAAGGCTGACGAAGCTGACATCAACGCAACTCTCGACTTCATGAAGTGGGTTGTTACAGATCCTGAAGCTTCTGCTATCGCTGTTGGTACATTCGGCGTAATGCCATACACAAACGCTGTTGAGTCTACAAACCCATTCCTCGCACAGGCTAGCGCTTATGCTTCAGCTGGCAACTACACAATGCCATGGGTTACAAACTTCCAGCCAAACGTAGACGCTTACCGTGAGACACTCGTAGGCGCTATGAACACATACAACGCTGACCCTACAGATGCTAACTGGGAGCTCGTAGAAGCTGCTTTCGTTGCTGGTTGGGCTACACAGTATGCTGCTGTAAACGAATAATTCGTTTATAACTGATTATTATAATTAATAACTGACGAAACGGAGCGAGTCTCAAGCTCGCTCCGTTTTTGATACTTAGCATTACACTCACCCTCGGAGGTGGATTATGGACAAAAAGAAAAAGAAGAAGAAGGCCCATAGCCACGCGGTCGTTAACAGTAAGCTTCTGCGCCGTCCGATTAAACGCGCAGGCTGGTTCTTCCTGTTGCCGATGGTAGCAGCTTTCATTATCGGCTTTATCTGGCCGTTTTTACAGGGCATGTTCCTGTCATTCTGTAAATTTACAACTACAAGCTCATGGGAGTGGGTAGGATTCAAAAACTACGTCAGAGCGTTTAAAGACTCCCAGTTTATGTATTCTTTCGGATACACCGCACTGTGGACTGTAGTGTCGGTTATCCTGATTAACGTTTTAGCGTTTACCGTTGCGTATGCGCTTACTCAGAGCCTGAAAGGTACAAACATCTTCCGTACAGTATTCTTTATGCCTAACCTTATCGGCGGTATCGTATTGGGTTACATCTGGAATATGATTTTCAACGGCATTCTGAGCTATTTTGATACCGATATTTTACGCGAGACAAAATACGGCTTCTGGGGACTTATTATCCTTATGTGCTGGCAGCAGATAGGTTATATGATGATTATTTACATCGCAGGACTTCAGGCTATCCCTGAGGATATGATGGAAGCTGCGAAGATTGACGGTGCGAGTGCGTGGAAAACTCTCACAAAGATTACTATCCCGAACGTTATGCCGTCTATCACAATCTGTATGTTCCTGTCTATCACAAACGGCTTCAAGCTGTTTGACCAGAACTTAGCTCTCACAGGAGGACAACCGTTTGCTATAAACTTGGACGGAACGTCTGTTCATACTACGGAAATGATCGCTCTCAATATCTACAACACATTTACTGAAAGCGGTCAGTTTGCTAAGGGTACTGCTCAGGCGAAGGCTGTGTTGTTCTTTATTCTGGTTGCTACAATCGGACTTATGCAGCTTAAGACAACACGTGACAAGGAGGTGCAGCAGTAATGGCTAAGACTAAGACAAAACCTTTAGGTAAAAAGCGCAGTCTTATCGGACTGACTGTTGCGTTCTCTGTTATATGCGTTATTTACGTTATGCCGGTATTTCTGGTAGCGCTTAACTCGTTCAAGAAAAACAGTTTTGTAAAAACCGAAACATTCAAGTGGCCTACAGCGGAGAGCTTCGCAGGTTTTGAAAACTTCATCACAGGCGTTACTTTCGGCGGATATCCGTTCTGGCAGTCTGTA
Organism: Ruminococcus sp.; assembly: GCA_017380355.1. Classification (GTDB taxonomy): domain Bacteria; phylum Bacillota; class Clostridia; order Oscillospirales; family Acutalibacteraceae; genus Ruminococcoides. The sequence goes on from JAFOED010000060.1 coordinate 6,998, forward strand.
CTGTACAGCTTGCTCATTACCGTGTTATCAACAGCGCTGATTATCTTCTTCACTTCTATGGCTGCGTGGTACATCTCTAGAGTTAACTCTGTTTTCTGTAAGGTTGTTTACTTTGCGTGCGTTTTCTCTATGGTTATTCCATTCCAGATGGTACAGTTTACACTCGCTCGTACAGCTGATACACTTAAGCTCAACACCCCGTGGACAATTCCGGTTATTTATCTGGGATTTGGCGCCGGACTTGCGGTGTTTATGTTCACCGGCTTTGTAAAGAGTATCCCGCTGGAAATCGAAGAAGCTGCTGCGATTGACGGATGCGGTCCTTTCCGCACATACTTTAAGGTCGTATTCCCGATGTTAAAGCCGACAATCATCTCAGTTGCTATCCTCGAGATTATGTGGGTATGGAACGACTATCTCTTACCATACCTCGTTCTGGATAAGACAAAATATCGTACAATTCCGATTCATATCCAGTACCTGAAGGGAAGCTACGGTACTGTAGACTTAGGTGCTACAATGGCGCTTATCTTTATGAGTATCATCCCTGTAATCGTATTCTACCTCACTTGTCAGAAACACATCATAAAGGGTGTTGCTGCAGGTGCAGTAAAAGGCTAATACAAAAATTAAAGGCTGTGCAGTTTTTGCACAGCCTTTTTTTATTTAATATTCAGTTTTTCTGCCCATTCTTTCTCTTTAAAACCTGTCAGCACAAAGTCATCGCCGATAAGTAAAGGTCGTTTTACGAGCATTCCGTCAGTAGATAACAGCTTAAGCTGTTCTTCTTCGCTCATTAATGGCAGCTTGTCTTTAAGCTCCAGCGATTTATACAACAGACCACTTGTGTTAAAAAAACGCTTGAGCGGTAGCTGTGATTTTTCATACCACGAAGCAAGCTCGTCGTACTGTGGGTTGTCCTCTTTAATATCGCGCAGATTGTATTTTACATTGTTGTCATCTAAGAATTTTTGCGCTTTTTTACAGGTTGAACATTTCGGGTAGCATATAAAGTTGAGCATAAAATCAATCCTTTTTCTTTTTTCTCAATTGCTTTTTAACTTCTATTTCCTCTTTTGTCTGGAGTTGAGGGATAAACTTCTTTGCAAAGACTCCTTTGTTTCTGCCGATGATGTAGAAGTAGCCGATAACCGAGAATACAACTGCACCGATGAGGTTAACGAGCAGGTCTTTCATAGTATCGATGATACCGATGTCGAGATAACCGCCGTTAATAACCTGTGTTGAGCCATCAGCTAAGGTGACAGTAGTGCTTTTGATGTTTTCGATTATTATAGTGTCGTTTAAGCCCGATGGATTAAGAAGCACCGATGATATTGCAGGTACGAGTCGGTCTTTCTGCATATCTGTCAGCGTAAAGTAGTCCATAGAAAACTCGAAAAATTCCCACACAACACCGACTGTCATTGAAAAACAGAATGCGACAAACGCGACGAAAATCGGCGACATCGTGATATGAAATCTCGGAGAGTCGTTTAAGATGTCGATAAGCGCGAAACCGATTGCCGCCATCAGAAATCCGTTTAAGGTGTGGAGCATTGTATCCCACCACGGAATGTGGGTGTAAAAGCTACCGATTTCGCCTAAGATTTCTGCCGAGAAAATAAACAACAGGATAATAGCTTCCAGCTCTTTCGGGAGCGTGACGTGCATTCTCTTGTCAACAAAAGTCGGAATGTAAAACAGCGCAAGCGTCAGTATGCACAGAAAGACTGAGTAGTAGTCAGCTCTTAAAAATCGTGCGACCATAACGAGGACTACGATTACGCTTAAGACTATGTTAACTATACCTTTTCGTTTGATGTGGTTCTTGATTTTGGTTTTCATATCTCACCTTTAGTATACAAGGTCAGCTAAACGCCATTCGTTGTCTTCGAGCACTGCTTTACCTTCTGCTGTGTACTCGTTACCGTCGAAGTCTGTGGTTGTTAAAGTGAATGTACAGGTAGTGTCTGTAGTGTTCATATCGATGTCGTATTCTTCCCACGAAACTGGGTATTCGGTTTTAGGTACAAGTGTAGGGTCTACGAAAATCAGTCCCTGTGAGTCCTTGTAAACAGGAGCGTCCTTTTCCGGATACTCTAAAATAGCTGTAGCTTTCTCGTCTGTGTATGTAGCGAAAACAAAGTTTTTAAGCTCTTCGTAAGACTCAAAATAACCCTCTTGTGTGCCGAAGTAACCGTCAGAATTCTGCTGTGTAGTGTGTGGGATAGGAGAAACGTAGAATAAGAAGTAGCAGTCTAAGTTTTTCTCCATAAGCTCTCTGATTGTCTGCTCGCTGCATGCAGGAGCTTCTTCGTTGCTAACGTTTTCTGTGCGGTTTTTGCACGCTGTGAATGAAAGGCATAAAAGAACAGCGATTATAAGCGCTAAAAGTTTTTTAACAGTTTTTTTCATAGTTTTCCTCCGTTATTTTTTTAGTATTACAACAGCCATACTGCCCGTTCCCTCAAAGACATTTTTAAACTGAGAGAGCGATACTGTGTAGGTGTAGCCACCTGCGTCATCTGCGACGGTGACTGTTTTATCTTTTTCGTTGTAGCCCGTGGTAACAAGACAGTGCTCTCGTTCATACCACGTGATTTTTTCATCGTTTACGTACCATACGCCGTCGACAACAGGAGATGAGAATGAAGATGTCACCCACGTTATGACAGGAACACCGTTTTGCAGGTAGTTAAAGAGCTCTTCTGTTTTGCACCCTGTTATGTCTAAAGCGCCGTAGTCGGTGATATTCTTATCTTCAAAGTAATTCTCAGCAGTTTTGACTATACATCCCGAAAAACATCCCATACCATTATCATACGAGTACGGAGTGCCGAGAAAATAGTCGTGTGGGCTGACGTTGAAATAGTCGTGCTCCTTTTTCGGCATATATTTGTCAGCCATTTTTGTAGCGCTGACATCAAAGCCATAGTGGTTAAGCACCGATGTTAATGATACCACTTCGCACCCTGTCGGGAGTGTCGGAAACTGGTTTATAATATCAAAGTCGATGGACGCTTTTTTGTAGTTATCAACTGTGATGTCGACAGAGTCGCTGACTCCATTTGCGAGTTTTACTGTAACTGTCGCAGTACCTTTTTTTATTGCGTGCAGGAGAGTTTTGTCGTTTTTGTCGATTTCGAGTATCGTAGGGTCTGACACTATGATTTCCTGCTCGTTTGATGCATAACCGTCCGGGATGCTGACTATAAGTCTGACGTCCGTATTAACTCTGCACTTTTGTGGTGCGATGAGTGAGACTTCTGTAGCCGCCTTTTTGACCGTTACCGTACATTCTGCGGTTTTATTATTGAATGTAGTGGCGGTTATAGTGCAGGTACCCTCGCTTACAGCACAGAGTTCGTTTTTGTTGAGTATCTGCGCAACAGTTTCGTCGCTTGATGTATATGTAACCTCGTTTGAATACTCATTTTCGTTAAAGACAGGCTCTAATAAATAGGTTTCGCCCTTGCCCAGAGTAAGGCTTTCAGCGTTTAAACTGAAAGAGACAGGAGCTTCGCTTACTATAACATCGCAGATTGCGTTTATGTTATTGTACGCTTTAGCGTGAACTTTGCACTTACCTCCGCTGTGGGCTGTGATGTTACCTTCGTTGTCGACGGAAGCGACCTCTGTGTTGTTACTGGAGTATGTTAGAGTAAACTCATGTGAGCCGTTAACGCAGGAGCCTGATATTTTAGTGCTTTCGCCCTTGCCTAAATGCACGCTGTAGGAGTTTAGCTTTATTCTTTCAGGTGCAGGGATAACAACAAAGCGATAAAAATCGCGGTCAAAATACGAGTATTTCACACCGACAACCGCGTCGCCAACTTCGTGAGCCATAACCGTACTACCCTGAAGTGGAGTGATGACGCTTGCTTCATAAGAGCGCACAACATAGTCATCCTGTTTGACGTCCAGAGTATAGCTTTCACCAACGCCGACGGTGATATAGTTAGGGTTGTTAATAAGCGAATACGCGTAGACTCCGACGAAAACAGCAATAACAGCGAGTATAATAACAATCGCATATATAATTTTCCTGATAACAGAGTAGGCTTTGCTGTTTGTCATACCAAAAACATTCCTTATGTAATATATAAATGATTATAATATATTGCGACAGGTTTTTCCATAAAAAAATAAAATTTCACTAAAAAATCAGAAAGGCTCACCATTTTCAGATGAGCCTTTTACATATTGCTATTGGGCGTGGTCGTGTTCTGATTCGGACTCGATTTGAGTTTCAGCTTCAGAAGGCGCCTCTGTTGGGGCTTCTGTCGGAGCCTCAGTTGGGGCTTCAGTCGGAGGCTCTGTCTGCTCTTCAGTAGGAGCTTGTGTTTCCTTTTCAGTAGGAGCGTCTGTCTGTGCTACGGTTTCTTCTGTTTCCTTTACTGTTTCGGTAGCGACAGTAGACTCTGCAGTTTCTTTTGTGTTGTCTTTATCACCTGAAGAGAAGAAGAAAACAAGAGAGCAGACAAAGCATATAATCGAGAGAGCAAAAATTACAATGAGTGTGATTGTCATCGTGGTTTTCTTTTTGTTATCATCAGCACTTTTCTTGTTGGTATTCTGTGGCTTTTTAGGGGCTGGCGCAGGCTTTACGACAAACTCGTCGTGCTCGGTTTCGTCCTCTTCAGTCTCGAAATTCGAACCATCAGAGTAGAAGTCATCGCCGTAGTCGTCTGTTTCCTTTTCTTCTTCTACGGCTTTTGTTTGTGACTCTTCGTCGAAGTTATCCATAGAAGCGTCGTATGACGGCTCGTCTTTGAAGTGTTTTCCGTATACTTTTGTATCGTCAAAATTGCTGAGGTCGTAGTTCTTGTTGTCAGACATAATTATCCTCCAAAAAAATAAATGTTGCCTTTCAGACTATCCTTATTATACCATAAAAAATAAAAAAAGTCTAATCGGTGTAGAATACTTGACCAAATTGCAATTTATGTTGATAAATTTTACTGTTTTTGCTATGATGAAATCGTGGAGGTGTGTGATATGCATAACCAGAAAAATCGTGTTGACTACTTCGAGCTGAAGAAAAGACTTAAGTTTGTGAACAGACCACTTTTTGAGTTCTGCGGAGCTTATGTTAACTATCTTGACTCGTGTTACGGACTCAACACAAACGATCCTAAAATCAACAAACTGTGTTCAAAACAGGTTTTATATAACGACATTATGAAAGCGTTCGAAGATGAACTCAGCCCGTTTGTGAAGGCTGAAATCGCTGCATTTTCTTTTTCGAACATTCTGCAGGGTGTGTTAAAAGCTTTTTTGTTTGATTATCAGAACATAAACTCTTTCGATGCACTTATGAAAAAGTACGATACATATCCTGTCGAGAAGCTTTTTGACTACATCGGCGGATGTTTTATCAACGAGTACTCTCAGTCAAACTGTGAGGACTGGCCTGGTGGCGATATGGACGCGATGAAAAAGTTCATCTGCGACATCGACGGACTTGATATCGACGCAAAAGAGAAGATTATGAATCTCTTTGATTTTGCTAAAGAGACAAAGATGCGTATCAGACACATTATTATCAGTATGTATAATGTGTTCAAAAAATTCGAACAGGACGCTGTTTTACAAGCAAAGAAACAGCAGAAGCGTTACGCTAACCTGATGGAAATCGACTACGACTACTTCTGTCATATTCTGAAATTCGACGATATCTTCGAAGCTATTCAGTCAAACGACAGGGTGGAGCTTTACATAAGCTATATGTATACTGTCAGCTACTTCTGTAAGGAGTACCACGACGGCTCGGTGTTCCTTTTAAACGGATTTTTGTGTGACGAGTACTATGCGCTGAAGCTCGAACAGCACTCGGTCGAGAACTTCCTGTCGATTTTATCAGATAAGGACAGTATGAACATCCTCATGTGCTACGCTAAGCGTCCGTACTATCTGCTTGAGTTGTCGCGTGAGATTAATATCGCTCCTGCGAAGCTGAGAATGATTAACAAGCGCTTTGTGGACGCTGACCTCGTTGATTATGAGTACACAAACGGACGTCGTTACTACTATCTTAACAAAGAGCAGGTTGATAAGTACATAGATATGTGTAAGCGACTCTTAAGATAAGAAATATGCAACATAAAAAGGACAGTGAAAACTCACTGTCCTTTGTTTTATTCATCAATATCGTAGAAAATCGGCTCATCCTCAGTTTTTCTGCGACGTGCAGGTCTGTGACTATGAGCAGAAGGGTTCAGCTCGTTTTTGAGTCCGATGTCCTGAGCGATTGTGTCTAAATTATATCTGTCGTATTCAATGTGGTCCTGTTTGTGCTGTTTTTTGCGAGCCTGACGTTTCGCGTCAGTAGCGGTGTACGCGGCACTCGACAGAACAACCGTGAAGAACATCGCAACAATAGCGAGAAACAGAAACAGACAGAACAGCCACCACGCGATGGATACCAGAAGTATAAGAAGCGAAGCGAGTACGACGATACATACGCACACACCGCCCATAGCAAGATATGCGTAGAGGGTATCTTTTGTTGACTTGACAAAGTGGAATGCCGGATGAATCGAAACGGCTATTGTGCATACAACAGCAACGAGCAAACACGATGCAACGCTTATCGAGTGGTAAATAATCATATCGGCAACCATCGGTACACAAAGGAAAATAGCAGGGACCATAGCGTGTCTCATATCATATCTGCGCCAAGCCATAGTCACCATCGGTGCACCTATGCATCCGAAAATCGCTGCGCCGACAGCACCCTGAAACAGCGGAGCAAAAAACAGACATACAAAAACCGCACAAGCGATTAAAAACATATTACGTCCGACTTTTGTGCGGATAAAGTATTTTATTGTAGAGCATTTGGATTTAAAAACTTCAAACAGGTCGCCTAAGCCCATTTTATTCACCGTCCTATCTGTGAGATATTATAGCATATACGCAAAAATTAATCAAATTCCGTGCAAAATGCAGAAAAAAGGCTTTTTTGCTTGATTTTTCTCACCTGAAAGTATATGATGATATGCGTACTGAATAAACTTAATATCGGGTGAAGCCGACAGAAGCGAAAGTGACCGTCGGTGGACGAATTTCCGGAGAATTCCTGTGAGCTTGCTTTTCAGGATGCCGAAGGTGCAAAAGCGTTACGCTTAATCTCTCAGGCGAAAGGACGGATTGCTGCTTTTATATAGCGGTGTTTTTTCTTTTGGGAGTATTGCGTGAGCAATGCTCTTTTTTGTTTTATGGTGTTTATTATTAAAGGGGGTACATATTTTATGTCTGCTTTTTTTGAAAATATTATTTCAGTAAACGATGCGGTGAACTCATTTGTATGGGGCGCGGTCGGTCTTGTGCTTTTAGTTGGTACAGGTATACTTATGACAGTTCTGACAAAATTCTTTCAGGTGTCACACGTTGGACATTGGGTAAAGAAAACTATCGGTAGTGTGTTTAAAAAGAGTGTTTCTGGTCACACAGGTAAGAAGGATAAGTCAATTTCTCAGTTCCAGTCTTTGTGTACAGCACTTGCTGCGACAGTTGGTGTAGGTAACATTGCGGGTGTTGCTTCAGCTATCGTAACTGGTGGTGCTGGTGCGGTTTTCTGGATGTGGGTTGCTGCTTTCTTCGGAATGATGACAAATTTCTCTGAAAACGTTTTAGGTATCTTTTACCGTCGCAAGAATAAAGACGGCGAGTGGTCAGGCGGTGCTATGTACTACCTTAGAGATGGTTTAGGCGCAAAAAAAGGATTCAAGTGGATTGGTAAGATTCTTGCTGTGCTTTTTGCTTGCTTTACATTACTTGCTTCTTTTGGTATCGGTAATATGGGCCAGGTAAACAAAATCGTAGCAAATGTTCAGTCTGCTTTTAAGTTTGAGGCGCTGTCAAGCATCGTGCTTTATGGTGAGGGTGACGCTACAGTTACTCTTTACTCAGCACTCATTGGTGCAGTTGTTCTTGTATTAGTAGGACTTATCGTTCTTGGCGGCGTTAAGCGTATTGCAGCTGTTGCTGAAAAAATCGTACCGTTTATGGTAATTCTGTTTGTGATTGGCTCACTTGTTATCATCGGTGTGAACTATGACGCTATCGGTACAGCTTTTGTAAATATCTTTAAGACAGCGTTTAAACCTATTGCTGTTGCAGGCGGTGGCTTAGGTTACCTCGTAAGCGTTGTAATTGCTCAGGGCTTCAAGCGTGGTGTATTCTCTAACGAAGCAGGTTTAGGTTCTTCTGTTATGGTACACTCAAACTCAAAGGTTAAAGAGCCTGTTCAGCAGGGTATGTGGGGTATCTTCGAAGTTTTTGTTGATACAATCGTTGTATGTACAATGACAGCTCTTGTTATTCTTACATCTGGTGTGTACGATATGACAACAGGTAAAGTAATAGAGGGTATGGGTTCTGACGCTACATTAGTAGCAAGTGCGTTCGATACAGTGTTTACTTTCGGTAACGTAAATGTAGGTTCTATGTTTATCGCTATCGCTATCTTCCTGTTTGCTTTTACTACTGTACTTGGTTGGAGCCATTATGGCACAAAAGCTTTTGAGTTCCTTTTCGGTACAAAAGCAACAATCGGCTACAAAATTTTCTTTGTGTGCATGGTAATGTCAGGTGCACTGATGACTTCTTCAATTGCATGGGATATTTCTGATACATTCAATGGACTTATGATGTTCCCTAACCTTATCGGTGTTGTAGCACTTTCTGGTCTTGTAGTAAAGATTACAAAGAATTATGTTGACAGAAAAATCAAAGGCAAGGATGTAAAACCGATGCTTTCAGTTTTCCCTGAAGTAGAGGAAGAAGTAATGGAGTACGAAGAGGTTTAATCTCCAAACGATATAGTAAATCAAAGGGCGGTTTATAGCCGCCCTTTTCTTTTTTCAAAGAAACAATAAGTAAAATAACTGTTGAATTTTTTATACACTTATGTTATTATAACTTAGCACGCTTAAAGACTTTGCGTGTGATAAACAAATATGCTGATATGGCTCAGTAGGCAGAGCACGTCCTTGGTAAGGACGAGGTCACGGGTTCGAATCCCGTTATCAGCTCCAAAAAACCGCTTAAACAAGGCATTTTTTAAAGCCTGTCTAAGCGGTTCTTTTCGTTTATAGCCGATTTGATGTTTATTGATGTTTATTTGGAGATAATGTTTTGTGTTTTGAACCAAAAGTCATGGAGCCTCGAGAATTTCTACTGGTATAATAATTGCCTTTAATTTCGTTTGGATTGGTTACATCTAAAATAGCAGTACCATAATGAATCGGACTTCTGTCTTGTATTTCTCCTTTAGGTTCGTTCTGATATGTATAAATTAGATGTTGTACATTATCACGATTGTCAATAGTAGCAGTAACA
>JAFOED010000061.1 GCA_017380355.1 Ruminococcus sp.
AATCAGTTAGCTGAAGATAAACTAACTGATCAGTTAACATTAAAAGAGTTTGTAGACCCGTTCACGGGTAGCGTGAACAAATAGGCAAAAAGAAACCCCTTAAGGGGTAGCCTGAGATAGTAATGCGGTCGGCAAACTATTCAGTACCCCTTGAGGGGATATGCTTGTAAAATGCCCTTATAGGGCTTACTCAAGCCTCCGGCTTAGCCGGAGGTTCTGACTTTTTTTGATATTTTATGAAATTGAAACTACAGTATATCCTGCATCTTCCACAGCTTTCTTAAGTACGTCGTCACTCACTTCACCCTGTACTGTAGCTGATTTGTTTTCTAAATCAACAGTTGCACTCACGTTTTCGAGTGCGTTTAACGCTTTTTCTACGTGTGCTTTGCACATAGGGCACATCATACCTTCGATAATAATTGTTTTCATATTTTTCTTTGTCTCCTTGTATTTGAATTTTGGTTTAAAGAGTTTTAGTCTTAACGCATTTGATACTACACAAATTGAGCTCAAGCTCATTGCTATTGTGCCGAACATCGGTTGCATTCTGATGTGAAACGTAGGGTAGAGCACCCCAGCCGCAACCGGGATAAAAATAACATTGTAAATAAATGCCCAGAAGAGATTCTCTTTGATGTTTTTAAGAGTTTTTTTGCTTAGCTCAATTGCTGTTAATATGTCAGTGAGGTCACTTCGTGTAAGAATAATATCCGCACTATCGATTGCGATGTCAGTTCCTGCACCGATTGCGATTCCGACATCCGCACTGATTAGCGCAGGTGAGTCGTTTATTCCGTCACCAACCATAACTGTGACACCGCTTTCTTTTAGCGAGCATATAATCTTTTCTTTATCCTGAGGCATAAGCTTTGAGTAAACGTGAGATATGCCTGTTTGTTCTTTAACATACTGCGCACTGCTTTCGTTGTCGCCTGTGAGCATATATGTTGTAATACCCATTTCGTTGAGTTTTTCTATAGCATATTTACTACTATCTTTTATTTTATCGCTAACCAGAATAAGACCGATTGTTTCATCATTTTTGCTGATGAAAAGTTGTGTAAATCCATCGTTTACTACAGAAAATTCAGCGTTATCGGTATTCGCAAATTCTTTATTTCCGATTTTATAAATATCACCGTTAATTCTGCCGCTCAAACCTTTTGAAATGACAGTATCGAAGTCTTCAACTTCGTAGTAATCATCATCTTTATATGCACTCATAATCGAGTAGGCGAGAGGATGAAGCGACATTTTTTCAATGCTGGCCGCAATTTTCAGTAACTCGATTTTATCTGTGTCGTTTGTTGTCAGAATTTGTGAAACCTGAGGTTTGCCTTCTGTTATCGTGCCTGTTTTATCGAAAACGACGTTTTTTACTTTGCTTAAGATTTCTAGTGACTGTGAAGATTTAATAAGTATTGAGTTGCTTGCTGCTACACCTGTAGCGACCATAATAGCTGTCGGAGTTGCTAATCCTAATGCACACGGACACGAGATAACTAAAACAGCAATACCGAATGATAAAGCTGTTGAAAAATCATTTTGTGTTAAATTCCACACAACTGTTGTGATTATTGCCAAAGCAATAATTACAGGTACGAAAAACTTACTCACAGTATCTGCGACTTTAGCGATAGGAGCTTTAGAGGATGACGCTTCTTCTACTAAAGCGATAATTTTAGAAAGTGTAGTGTCACCTTTGACTTTCTCAGCTTTTACTTTAATGTAACCGCCAGACAGAGTTGTTCCGCAAAAAACATCGTCATCTTTGTTTTTCTCCAGCGGCATACTTTCACCGGTTAAGGCTGATTCGTCAGCGTAACCGTTACCTTCAATTACCACTCCATCTACAGGAATTCGCTCACCGCTTCGGATTATTACAATATCTGAAACCTCAACCTCATCTGTAGGAACAACTGTTTCTACTCCGTTTCTTAAAACTGTTGTTTTGTCAGGAGATAGATTTATAAGTTTTGATATAGCCTCTGTGGTTTTGGCTTTTGAGCGTGACTCAAAATATTTACCTACAGATACGAAAGTCAGAATCATCGCTGCAGATTCGAAGTATAGATTGTGAATGTAGTTTTCGCTTACGAAAATTACCGCGACACTATAAATAATTGAAGCGCAAGCACCGAGCGCTATCAGTGTATCCATATTAGGTGATAGCTTGAATAGTGATTTAAAACCGCTTGTAAAATACTTGAAATTAAGTATTACAATAACAGCTGTAAGTAATACTTGTATAGAAACTGATAAAACAGGGTCTATATGAAGTGAGAACATATGTCCCATAGCAACTATCATTAGAGGTAAAAGCAGACAAAAAGAAGTAATCAGCTTAATAAGTTTAACATCAGCCTTCTTTTTTGTTTTTTCTGTTTTTTCCGTATGAACTGTAGCCCCGTATCCTGCATCTTTAACAGCTTCGATGATATCGTTTTCGCTTGTTTTCGAACGATCAAAAGTTACAACCATCGAGTTGTTAAGCAGGTTTACGTTAATGTTTTCTATTGGAAGTTTTGATACGCTTTTTTCAACGTGTGATACGCACGCTGAACACGACATACCTGTTACGTCAAATTTAACTTTTTCCATTTTTCACCCGTTTAATTAAAAGTAATTTATACGATAATTTTATCACAAATCGTTTTGTTGTCAATAAAACAGAAAGCAAAAAGGGTGCCGTATTCGACACCCTTTTTCTGTATTATTTAGCTTGCACATTTGAGCTGTAAACGTAGTTTATCTGAAATCATAGCGATGAATTCGCTGTTTGTTGGCTTGCCTCTGCTTCCTTGAATCGTATATCCGAAGTAAGAGTTGAGCACTTCGACATCACCTCTATCCCACGCAACCTCGATAGCGTGTCTTATTGCTCGTTCTACTCTCGAGCTTGTTGTCGAGTACTTTTTGGCAACAGAAGGATACAATTGCTTTGTTACAGCATTGATGATATCCGGCTGCTCGATACACATAATTATAGAATCTCTTAAATAGTGATAACCTTTTATATGAGCAGGCACACCTATCTGGTGTAATATCTGAGTGACTTTTACTTCAATTGAATGGTTTTCTGTGTTAGAGTTTAAAATACTACCTCTTTGTGTTGCGCTAGCGCTTTTGTGGAGTTTAGCAATACTGAGTGCCAGTTCGTTTAAGTTATATGGCTTTAACACAAAGTACGATGCTCCACAGCTCATAACCTCACGAGCAAGCATAGGGGAGTCGAACGTAGAGTATACGATAAACATCGGTGTTTTCGCTAACTGCTTTTGTTTTACTGTACGAATTACTCCGATAGCGTCGATTCTCGTCATAAATAAATCCATCATAACTACATCAGGAAGGCTGGAGCAGATTTTAGCGATAAGCTCTTCACCGTCTTTATTACAAAAAGATGTAAGTATACCATGGTTTAAAAATGCACTTTGAGTATCTTGTGTTGCTTCGTTGCTGTCGTGGGTCATAATCAGATTGATTTTCTCGTTCATTTTTTCATCTCCATAATTTAAGTTGTGAGATAATATTACCATAAATTGGTAAGAATAGCAAGAGGTAACACAAAAATATTTTAAAATTTTAAGAAAACCTTGATTTTTATACGATTCTTTTATTAAATTTCGGCACTAAAGCGTTGTTTGAGAGCATATTAGTAATGGATATGCCGTAACCCTTTTCTGGATTATTAATGAAAACATGAGTTACAGCGCCGACTAATTTCTCGTTTTGAATGATTGGGGAACCGGACATTCCCTGAACTATACCGCCTGTTTTTTCAAGCAATTCTTTGTCTGTGACTCGGATTATCATATTCTGACCACTTGTTTTGTTGAGATTTAATTTTTCTATCTTGATTCCATATTCTTTCTTTTCTTGTCCATCAATCGTCGTGATTATTGTGGCTTTTCCACACTTGATTTCTTCTTCTTTTGCAACTTTAATTATTTGTTCGTCAGATATTTTTTCATATACACCGTATATTCCGTAATCGTTATTGATTTTTATTTCTCCAATTTTTTCAGAGTCAAAGTATCCGTTCAGACCACCCACGCTATTAGCATCGGCTTTTTGATAACTGCTTATAGTCGCTCCTAAAATCTCCCCATCTCTTAGAGGTAAAAGCATAGCAGTATCTTTGTCGCATATACCGTGACCAAGTGCACCGAAAGTTTTGCTTCCTTTATCAAAATAGGTTATTGTTCCTATTCCTGCTGTTGAGTCTCTGACCCACATACCTGCGGCGTATAAGTTACTATCATCTTTAATAGGTGTCAGTTTTTTTGTTAATGTCTTTTCACCACGAGTTAAAGTTATCTCTATTGTCTCACCGTCTGAGTTTTCAATAATCTCCTTTAACTGTTCGTTTGACGTGATAGCCTCATCATTTGCTTTTGTGATGATGTCGTTAATTTTTATACCTGCTTTTTTTGCAGGAGTATCATCACCATTTATTTTTATTACAACTACACCGTTTGTGAAAATTTTTAGTCCGAATGGCATTCCGCCTAAAACAACTTCGCTAGGATAAACCGTTTGTGCATTTACGCTTATAATACTAAAGTAAAATACAAATAATAATATAATGGCAACTGTTTTTGATTTTTTTAGTGCATGCAATTCATCACCGTCCTTTTCTGTTGCCACTATTATTTTGAGCAATTATATCGTCGTTTAATTTGGAAAACAAATTCTATAAAAATATTATTGCTATGTATAGCCTGAAAAAGTTAATATTTAATTGAAAATTGCCTTTATTATGATATAATGTAAAAAAACGAAGGGGTGGTGAAAGAATGAAGATCAATATGCCTGATGACGCTAAACTTATAATCAGAACATTAGAGGATAATGGATTTGAGTGTTTTGCAGTCGGTGGCTGTATACGAGACAGTATTTTAGAAAAAACTGTTAACGATTGGGATTTTACAACAAGTGCCACACCAGACGAAATATTGAAGTCTTTTGATTCTTACACCACGGTTGATATAGGGAAGAAGTACGGTACAATCTGTGTTGTTGTTAACGGAAAAAATTACGAAATTACAACATATCGAACAGAAGATAATTATTCTGATTCTCGTCATCCTGACTCGGTCTCTTTTTCAAAAAATCTTTTAGATGATTTGTCACGCAGAGACTTTACTGTTAACGCAATGGCTTATAATGACAGCATAGGCTTAGTGGATGAATACGGCGGAATAGATGATTTAAAACTTGGTGTTATCCGTTGTATCGGCGATCCAGATGTCAGGTTTTCTGAAGATGCACTGCGAATTTTGCGTGCATTACGCTTTGCGTCTGTTTATGGATTTTCTATAGAGAGTAATACATCACAATCGATTTTAAGAAACAGAAATAATCTCTCGTTAATTGCACCTGAGCGAATTAACAAAGAGTTTTCAAAACTTCTCTGCGGTAATACTGTCGACTTTATTCTGCGCCGTTATAAAGATGTTATCGCTGTTTTTATTCCTGAAATTACTTGTATGTTTTCGTTTGACCAGAATAACAAACACCACAATAAAGACTTGTGGCGACACACTGTGTCAGCGGTTAAGAATACAACGCCTGATGAGATTTTGCGTATAGCAATGTTATTACACGATATCGGCAAGCCGATGACCGTGCAAACAGACTCATTAGGTGTATCTCATTTTCCACAGCATCAGAAACTCTCTTCAGCTATGGCGACTACAATCCTGAAACGTCTGAGATTTCCGAGTTATTATCTGAATGATGTTCGTATTTTAATTGAGCATCATGATGATAGGTTAGAGCCTGATAGAGCTATGATTAAACGCTATATGAGGGACTTAGGCTCAGATATGGTATCTATGCTTCTTGATATTCAACGTGCAGATATTCTTGCACAGTCTTCATATAAACGTGTAGAAAAACTTAACACACTCGACGAGGTACATACACTTTATCTTGATATTCTTAATAATGATGAGTGCTATTCGCTCGATACTCTGGCGGTGAATGGTAAAGATATTATTCACCTGGGTGTACAAAGTGGTGAAAAAATAGGTTTAATTTTAAACACTTTGCTTGATAAAGTAATTGATGATGAAGTTGAAAATATTAAAGAAGAGCTAGTTGCTTGTGCTTTGACGCTTATATAAACAGGTCTGATTTTTCAGACCTGTTTTTTGCAATAAATAATATTGAAAATTTCATATTTTTCTAAAATACTGTATATGCTTGAGCAAAAAATATTGAATTATGCAAGATGATGTGATAAAATGAAGTGATATATTTTGCGAGGTAACATATATGGTTTCTAATCTTTTAGTCAGAATCGATATGTCGCGCGACAAGTTTTCGAAAGGTCAGCGACGTATTGCTAGTTTTATAGAAGAACATTACGATGAAGCTGCGTTTATGACTGCTGCTAAGCTCGGCGAGATTGTTGGAGTTTCCGAGAGTACTGTTGTACGTTTTGCGACAGAAATCGGCTATTCTGGTTATCCGTCACTTCAGAAAGCGATGCAGGAGATGATTCGTGATAAGCTGACCTCTATTCAGCGTATCGAAGTAACAACAGGCAGAATAGGAGAGAAAGACGTTCTCGACAGCGTTCTTAATCAGGATATCGATAAAATCAAACGTACTATTGAGGAAATTTCACGCGAAGATTTTGATCGCGCAGTTGATGCGATTATTAACGCTGAACATATTTATATTTTTGGTGTAAAGTCTGCTTCGTACATTGCAAGTTTCTTCGGATACTATCTTGATTTGATGTTTGGTAATGTTATTATGCTGAACACAACAAGTAAAACTACTAATTACGAAAAACTTTTCCGCATTACTGAAAAGGACGTTATGATTGGTATCAGCTTCCCGCGTTATAGC
>JAFOED010000062.1 GCA_017380355.1 Ruminococcus sp.
AAACAAGCGAACTGCCCAGACGGTCGGCTATATATCACCCATGCTTCCTTGCGGTTATTCCGCACAATCCGTCAGTTGCACAAGTGTGTACTAATATAATACAATATATCTATATATTTTGTCAATCAAAATGACACAAAATATTGTGGTTTCACTCTCTTTTGTACAAAGATACAGTATTATTGTCATAAATAAGCTCTACTCGGTCAAAATGCACGATATAGTCGAATTTATATCGGTATTTTGTTTTGGTGTCATGTATCACAAACATGCTGTCGTAAAGCTCACAAAAGCCTGATAAAACCAGCTTTTGGGAGTCTGGAAATTCAACCTTAAAAGTCGCGTTATCATCTTTAAAAGAAAGCATAACTTCAGCTTCATTTTCAAGGATAGCACTCCACGAACAGGAGGTCAGCTCATCGGCGTACGTTGTAATAGTATTTTTACAAGAGCACAGTAAGATGATAAGCAAAAAACATAAAAAAGCACAAACAAAAGTATTTTTTAAACGCAAAAAAATCACCGATACAACATATGAAAAAGCTCACAAAAATATGAAAGAGCACCTAAAAAAGGTGCTCTCAAATCACTCTTCTGTTTTATCTGGTGTGACCTGTGAAACAAGACTTGCGGTGCTGATAAATAAAATAAAAATGTACAGTAAAAGTGCTATTAACGCACCAGTAGCTATCATTCCTCCGATACCGAAAGTAATGATGCACGCACACACAAGGCAGCACGCAAAGCTGACAAAGTTCTTCAGCGCAGATTTATCTAGTAAGCAGAAGAAAAAACATACAGCCGGAAACAGAACTAAAATGCCGAAAATAATAGCAAGCTTGATTTCGGCAGCACCCTGATATCCGTCAGGCTGAATAGCAATCTGGAATGCAGTTAACTGTTTAGGGTTACCTTTTTCGTCAGGTCCCCACATAAATGGGAATGTAGTAAGCACAACCTGTACAAAATACAAAATAGTTAAAAACACGCGTAACCCCTTGGACTTTTTGCTTTCAACTATATCTTTGTTTCTTTTATAGCTTTTATTAAATGTCATAAAGAATCCTCTTTTCAAATGTATAACAGATACATTTTAACACAATACACATATTATTTCAATAGCTTAATTGACCACAAAAAGTATGTGTGATATAATAAACCACAATATATGGAAGGTGATACTATGAATTGGATTAATGACGCGGTATTTTACAATATTTACCCTTTAGGCTTCTGTGGCGCACCAAAAGAGAACGATATGGTGCAGACATACAGACTCGATAAGATTTACGACTTTATTGACCACTTCAAAGAAATGGGGATTAACGCAATTGTGTTCAATCCTGTTTTCGAAAGCTCTAAACACGGTTACGACACAATAGATTACTATAAAATCGACTGCCGTTTAGGCGATAACGAATCCTTTAAAAAAATCTGTGATACACTCCACGAAAACGGTATCAGAGTACTTTTAGACGGCGTATTCAACCACGTAGGACGTGACTTTTTCGCGTTCAAAGACATTCAGGAAAACGGAATGTCCTCAATTTACTGCAACTGGTTTCACAACATCCGTTTTGACAGACAAAGTCCTAAGGGTGATAACTTCTCGTACGAAGGTTGGGCAGGTCACTACGACCTCGTAAAACTCAATCTGCAAAACGATATTGTTTGCACTCACCTACTCGAAGCTGTCGAGTTCTGGATTGATGAATTCGGTATTGACGGTCTGCGTCTCGACGCGGCTGACTGTGTAGACCTCGAATTCTTCAAAAAACTCAGACACACATGCAAGAGTAAAAAAGAAGATTTCTGGCTTTACGGCGAAATCACAAGCGGTGACTACAACCGCTGGGCAAACGAGAACACTCTCGATTCTGTCACAAACTACGAGATTTACAAGGCACTTTACTCATGCCACAACGACAGAAACTACTTCGAATTTGCGCACTCGCTTGAGCGTCAGTACGGCAACTACGGCATATATAAAAACCTGTATATGTACAACTTTGTTGACAACCACGACGTTAACCGTTTGGCTAGTATGTTAAACGATAAAAGTCTATTAAACAACACATACACACTGATGTTCACTATGCCGGGTGCTCCGTCGATTTACTACGGAAGTGAGTTCGCAATACTAGGCAAAAGAACTCTTCACTGCGACTACGATTTGCGCCCTGAGTTCAATTTAAACGACGTTAAAAATCCTAACTACGAGCTGTTCCACCACATCAAAAAGCTCTCAAAAATCAAGCACTCACTCGAAGCATTGAAGTGTGGCACATACAAAAACGAGAACATCCAGCTCGAGCACTTGTGTTACTCTATGAGAAGCGAAAATCAGACAGTTTTCGTACTTTTAAACCAGAGTAACGAAGTGAGAAATATCGGCTTTGATGCGGGTATGAGCTGTGTACTCACAGACGTTTTAAACGGAAACAAAAAGTACAACGCTAACGGCTACACAAACATCGATGTCGCACCTAAAACTTCGATGATTTTAGTCGCAAACGACGGTAGTTTTACACTCGATTTCGATGTAAAAACTGACACAAAACCTGTAAAAAAACAGGAAGAAAAACCGCTTGAACAAGAGCTTTCTGAAGAAGAAATCACACTCGGCAAGTACAGACACTTCAAAGGCAACGAGTACGAAGTAATAGGCTTTGCGAAAGACAGCGAAACCTGTGAAAAAGTGGTTATCTACAAAGCGCTTTACGGCGAAAAAGAAACGTGGGTTCGACCATACAATATGTTCAAGGAAATAATCACACGTGACGGCAAAAAACTCAGACGCTTCACAAAAATAGATTAAAACTTAACTCTTAAAACACGACATAAAATAACCGCTGTGGTAATCCACAGCGGTTTTATTTTATGTTTTATGGGGTTGTAGTAGCTGTTGTAGAACCTGTGACTAACTCTTCGTATACAAACTCTGCTAAATCATATCTTACCTGATCCCAGTCTGTGATAACGATAACTGATTGTAAGTCTGTAGTCTTACCGTATTTCCAGTTAGGCTGTGTAGGTAAAGACATTTCATCCATATCATACTGGAGGTATGTTAAGCTGTTCTGAACAAGGAACGAGATGTCGCTCTTCTTTAAGTTAGTAGTAACGAGTGGGCCGACAGCGTTTACGATTTCTACGATATCAGCAAGCGAAGCTTCTTCTTTTAAAGATGTCATAATAGTCTCTAAAAGCTTACGCTGACGCTCAGTACGCTTCCAGTCGTCGCCATTAAAGCTGTATGCCGGGTTACCACCGAGGTTTTCAGCACCACGGTTACGAGCATACCACAGCGCCTGATAGCCGTCCAAGTGCGCTATCTGTGTTTCCTGTGTATAGTCAATCTCTAAGAATTCAGTCTTACCGAGCTGATTGTTAACGTCAATCTGTGCGTTAATGTACTCCATCTCGTCGATAGTGACTTCCATATCAATGCCACCGAGTACATCAACGATTTTTCTGAAAGAGTTAAAGTCAACACAAGCGTATTTATCAACCTTGATACCGAAGTTAGCCTCAACCATTTCGATAGAAAGCGGCACACCGCCTAAGCTGAACGCGGAGTTAAGCTTTCCGTCGCCGTAACCCGGGATAGTAACGTAAGTATCACGTTGGAACGATGTGAGCTTGATTTTCTTATGGAGGTTGTCAAGTGACAACAGAATAATTGTATCAGAACGACCGAAGTCGTTTTCACCGCTACCGTGAGCATCCTGACCGAAAAGCAGGATATTAAGTACGTACTCGTTACCGAGCAGTGAGTCACTCTTTACGGTGTTGTCGTTTTCAGTATCTGTAGTGTTATTAGTCGGTTTCTGAACCTCGTCGATGTCTTCGTAGTTGATGACATCCATAAGGTTATATCCCGCTACAAACACAGTACCTGTGAGCAACATAATAATCGAAAGAATCAGTACAACCGTGCGGGTTGCTCTACCCTTTACGTTTTTCTTTTTATAAACTTTATTAACCTGGCTTGAGGAATTGATATCAACAAAATCGTTATCTTGTTTTGCCATAACTACCGCCTTTCCGCCTGCACATAAACGTGCACAACTTCGCATTATAAAACAAGTTTATTATACATCAAAAACTGCGGTTTATTTTCTTATAAAGAAATTTCGCCAAAATTCAACAAAATTTCACAACTTGTAGTGAAATAGCGTAAATTTCGGCGCATATATAGTGATATTTTACTGTATTTATCAGTCTTGTTCGTCTAAAGTCAAGAAGAAAGACGGCAAAAACTCTTCTAAAAAGACGTCGACGTACGAAAGAGGCATTTCCTGCAAGTTTGACATAATCGAATCGTAGGCTTTGTTAAACTCTTTGTTACCGATTTTGAGCTCTTCGATGCACTTAATTAAAGCACCAAGCTTATCTGCTGCTTTTAAATACGGAATATATACTTTGTCCTCTTCGCTTATGCTAAGCAAATCTTTATACTCATCCTGTAAATCAGAAGGCAAGTATGATACAAGTTTCTCCTCCGCCACACGTTCAATCT
>JAFOED010000009.1 GCA_017380355.1 Ruminococcus sp.
GCATACGCGTCGAAAACCTTCGTGAACGCGTTTGTTGAGTTCATGTAGCTGTTCAAATACGCAGAAAGCATCATAATCAAAGCTTCTATCACAGTGATCACAGCGCCTAACTTGTACATCTTTCTATACAGAAGGTAACCTCCACTAAAGATTGCTGCGCAGAAGTTGAATCTTGTTTTTCCGAACTTTTTGATGTTATTAAAAACAGCAATGAAATATGGTGTGTTCTGTTTAACAAACTTTGCACATTCTCCTACAGTAACACCTTCGCCTAGGTCTGTTTCAGGTTTTACTCCAGCAAGTGGATCGAACAATACGACATTCGGCATACCTGCAAATGGGGTAGAGGCTGTGTTGTTTTTGTTGTCTGCTTCGTTTTTATTAGGTTCATCCTGCTTCTTCTCTTCATTTAAAGGTGAGCCGCAACGAGAACAGAAAAACGCCTGTGACGGATTCTTCGCTTTACAGATTTTACATTCTTTTAATGTGAAGTCATCTTCGTCGTCATTAGTGTTTGTGCTACCAGAGGAAACTTTTTCCTGTTTTAGAGATTCAAGATAATCAAATCCCTCATGATGTTTATCTTCATTTACACAATGTCCTAAATTAAAGTAACATTCGCGGTGGTGAGGAGTACCGCATTCAGGACAAACAACAATGTCATCGCCAGCTTTGAACTCAGTGTCGCACGCCTGACATTTGTGTGAGATGTAATCCATATACTACTCCTAGTTTATTTTTTAACAATATTATACCAAATAATATTGAAAACTGCAACATATTTATTATGTTCAAACTTTACATTTTCTAAACTATAGGTTATAATTAGTATGAAATAATAGGCAAAGAGGTATTTTATGTTACAGTTTGAAGAACTTAAACTCGCTTTGGAAGCGTTAAGACCTGAAATTGACGACCTTAAATCTGCACTCGGACTCGACGCGATGAAGAGTGAAATCGAACAGCTCGAAAACCGTGCGGCTGAACCTGGCTTCTGGGATGATATGGAAACTTCACAGAAGATTTTACAGCGTACAAGTAACCTGAAAGCTAAGGTTGAGAAATATGAGAAGCTCGATATGAAGTATGAGGATACTTTGGCTCTTATCGAACTCGGTAATGAGGAAGAGGACCTTACTATTTTAGAAGAAGCTATGGCTGACTTTGAAATTATCAAGTCAGAGCTCGAGAAACAGCGTTTGTCTACACTGCTTACTGGTGAGTACGACGCAAACAACGCTATTCTTACTTTCCACGCAGGTTCCGGTGGTACTGAGGCTCAGGATTGGGCTGAGATGCTTTATCGTATGTATTCCCGTTGGGCTGCTGCTCACGGCTTTAATGTTAAAGAAATCGACTACCTCGATGGCGACGAAGCAGGACTCAAGAGCGCTGTTCTTTTAATCGAGGGAGAAAACGCTTACGGTTACTTGAAGAGTGAAGCAGGTGTACATCGTTTAGTACGTGTATCTCCGTTTGATTCTGCAGGTAGACGACACACAAGTTTCTCTTCTTTAGAGGTTATGCCTGAAATCGACGATGATATCAAAGTCGAGATTCCGCCTGAAGAAATCAAGATGGACGTTTATCGTGCGTCAGGTGCAGGTGGACAGAAGGTTAACAAAACATCATCCGCTGTTCGTCTTACACATATTCCTACAGGTATCGTTGTTGCGTCACAGGTTGAGCGTTCACAGTACCAGAACCGTGATGTGGCTATGAAAATGCTTATTTCTAAGCTCGTTGAAATCAAAGAGCGTGAGCATCTCGATAAAATTGAAGATATTAAAGGCGTGCAGAAAGAAATCACATGGGGTAGCCAGATTCGTTCTTACGTCTTTATGCCATATACTTTAGTTAAAGACCATCGTACAAGCTTTGAAACAGGTAACATCAACGCTGTTATGGATGGTGACCTTGACGGCTTTATTAACGCATATCTTAAAGCTTTAAGTTTAGGCGAACTCGAAAACTGATTATCCTTTTTAGGAGGCACATTATGAAATATTTAGTTATGCTGTGCGACGGTATGGCTGACAAACCGTTTGCAGCTCTTGATAATAAAACACCAATGGAAAAAGCACACAAGCCTTGTATGGATTCACTCGCAAAAAAAGGCGAAGCAGGTTTAGTGAAAACTGTACAGGACGGTATGAAACCTGGTAGCGACGTCGCAAACCTTGCAGTGCTCGGCTACGACGCAGTTAAGTACTACTCAGGTCGCTCACCGCTGGAAGCAGCATCTATCGGCATTGACTTAAAACCTACTGACGTTACTTTCCGTTGTAATCTTGTCACACTTTCTGACGAAGCCGAGTATAGTGACAAAACTATGGTTGACTACTGCGCTGATGATATTTCTTCTGCAGAAGCTAAAATCTTAATTGAATATATCGAGGAAAAGCTCGGTAACGAGACTTTTGCTTACTATCCGGGTGTGTCTTACAGACATTGCCTTGTGTGGGATAATGGCATCGTTGATGGTCACAATTTAACACCTCCACACGATATCACCGATAGACCGATTAAAGAGTACATCCCACAGGGTGATAACGTTGGTATGCTCTATGATATGATGAAGAAGAGCTACGAATTATTAAAAGATCACCCTGTGAATTTAGAGCGTATCAAACGCGGCAAGCGTCCTGCTAACTCTATCTGGTTGTGGGGTGAGGGTACAAAGCCTGCACTCGACAGCTTTTACGATAAGTTTAATAAGCACGGCAGTATGATTTCTGCTGTAGATTTGCTTAAAGGTATCGCTATCTGCGCAGATATGAATTCTGTCGATGTTGATGGTGCGACAGGTTACATAGATACTAACTTTGAGGGTAAGTGCGAAGCAGCGATCAACGAGTTTAAAAACGGCCAGGATTTAGTTTATATCCATGTTGAAGCTCCTGACGAGTGCGGTCACCGCGGTGAGGCTGAGAATAAGGTCCGTGCGATTGAGCTTATTGATGAGAAGATTCTCGCACCAGTTGTTGAGTTTTTACGTTCATACGACGATTTCGCTGTGCTCGTGTGTCCTGACCACCCGACTCCGCTTTGTATCAAGACTCATTCTTCAGACCCTGTTCCATATCTTATTTATTCATCACGTGGAGAAATCGACGGAGTCGATGTTTTTACTGAAAAAACTGCCGAAAGCACAGGCAACTACATCGAAAAAGGCTTTGAGATGATGGAGTATTTCTTAACAAAATAAAAAATAACCCACTTGCGTAATGCAGGTGGGTTGCTTTTTTACAAAAATCTTTACATTTCGAGCGCTTCTTCTAGTGCGTTTGCGAGCTGGTCTGGACATGATGTACCTCGACCACCGCAATTGATACCTTTGAGTCGTTCTATAGCGTCGTTAGCGTCCATACCGACTACGAGCTTTGCGACACCCTGAGTGTTGCCTGAGCATCCACCAATGAAACGACAACTAACGATTACGTCGTCTTCGATTTCTACTTCTATCATTCTCGAGCAAACACCTGTTGGGATATATGTGTGTTTCATATTTACACCTCCGTTTATGAGTCGATTATATTGTAAAACTCGTATGTCGTCAAGTTGGAATGAGAGGTAGCTCAAAATATTTTAAAAATACTATAGCGCAAAGTCGTATTATGTGCTAAAATGTAAAGAAACTGATTAAAACTATATTTGGAAGTATATTTATGTCATATAATATTAATTTAGGTGCGTGGGGTAGCGTGTTTGCAGTTCCGTCTGCTCTTGTTGATTCCCACCTGAAAATTGCAACTGAATCACAGCTTAAAGTGCTTTTGTACATACTGCGAAACTCTGGTGTTGATAACTCTGTTGAGAGTATATCCAAAGCCGTATCTGTACACGAGGATGAGGTTAAAAATGCGCTCATTTTCTGGATTGAACGCGGTTTGGTAGCGTCTGTTGATAGCACTCTCTCTGTTCCGCAAAACGCTGAAGCGCAAGTGAGTGTGAAACCTCAGGAGTCTGAACCTCAGCCTAAAACAAAGCCTCGTGCTATGTCGCGTGCACAGCATCCTGACTCGATGTTTGTTGCTCGTAGACTTAGCGAAGATTCTTCCCTAGCGTGGCTTATGGACGAAGCACAAATAGCTCTTGCCAAACCGCTTTCCAGCGGTGACACTGCTACTTTAGTTATGCTTCACGATACTGACGGATTGCCGTGTGAAGTGCTTGCTCTTCTTATAAACTATTGCGTTTCTATCGGAAAAGGCAATATGCGTACAATAGAACGACTAGGAATCCAGTGGGCGAGTGAGGGAATCTTGACTGTTCAAGACGCCGAAAGAAAGATTATAAAGCTCTCACAAAGCTCTGGAGCTTGGGCTCGTGTGTCAAAAATCTTCGGCCTAAAAAACATCGGCTCACCGACCAAAACTCAGCTTTCGCTTGCTGATATCTGGTGTAACGAGTGGAAATTCTCTGATGATATGCTGCTCGAGGCGTACGAGCGTTGCGTTGATATTAAAGGCGAATATAACATTAAATATATAAATGGCATTTTATCAAAGTGGCATCAAAGCTCTATTTTTAACCTCGATGCCCTCAAAGCAGCTGACGCCGCTGCTTCAAAAGCTAAAACTAAGAAAAACACAAAAACCGTAGAGGAGCGACACGCTTCATACGACCTTGATGCTTTAGATAGTAAAAGTTTATTTAACGATTAAGTGGTGAATTTATGGCTTACAGTAAACATATTTATGATTTGGCTACAAAAAAACTCAGCGACCGCAGAGCTAGTGCACTGAGTGTTGCTGATTATAGAAAGAACGAGACTTATCGAGAGATTCCTCGACTTTCAGAAATAGAAAGAGAGCTTTCTTCAATCGGCGTTTCTACAGCGAAAGCAGTCTTAAGCGGTAAGGATGCGGCTACTCTTTTAACTTCTTTAAAAGAAAAAAGCGTAGCTCTACAAAAAGAGTTTAATGGGTTGCTTTTGTCTCACGGCTACTCTGTTGATTATCTTGAACCTCAGTTTTCTTGTGATAAATGCTCTGATACTGGTTTTATTGAGTTTGATAACAAAACCATAACCTGCGAATGCTATAAAAAGCTTCTTTCTGATTGTGCGTGCGAAGAACTTAACACGATTTCTCCACTTTCACTTTCTACTTTCGATTCTTTCAAACTCGCTTTATACAGCGACAAACCTGACGAGAGAGGAAACATTCCGTACGTCAGAATGCAGAAAATCTATGATTTCTGTCTTAAATACGCTACTGAGTTTACTCCTGAATCAAAAGGTATACTGATGAAAGGTGATACGGGTTTAGGAAAAACACACCTGTCACTAGCTATCGCTAACGAAGTTATTAAGAAAGGGTACAGTGTTGTTTATGTTTCAGCACCTGATATTCTGTCTAAACTTGAAAAAGAGCATTTTACTTACAGTTATTCACAGGAGCAGGAGATAATGCAGTCTCTTATTAACTGTGACTTATTGATTTTAGATGACCTTGGCACCGAGTTTGCTACTAACTTTACTAAATCTGCTGTTTATAATATTTTTAACACTCGTGTTAATATGGGTAAACCGATTATTATCAACACAAATTATACCAGTAAAGAGCTTGAAGAAAATTACACACAGCGTTTTGTGTCACGTGTAATGGCATCTTGTTCAGTACTTAGCTTCATTGGCACAGATATCCGTTCTATTTTATAAAAGGGAACAAGAAAAGCCCGAAGAGTTAATTCTTCGGGCTCTTATTTTTGCTTTTAGATTTAATTTCGCGGTTGGACATTCTTTTAGCGTAACGCTTAGTTACGACGTTGATGTTATCCAGTACGATATCCGCAGTAAGTCGAGGTTTATACGTACACTCGCGGTTTTTCTCGAGTTCTTCAATAGCGTCATAGATTTCTTTGTCGCTGTTGTTTTCGAAAATCTCTTTAATAGTACGCATAGCGTAGTTGTATCCGTACTCAACCATACTGTCAAAAGCGTCTGCAGAGTATTTCATCAGTTCAAGACGCTGAGTGTTAGGAAAGTCGATGAGTTTAATAATTTTCTTGTCAAATTCTTCGTTTTCGAAAATGTAGTTGCAGTTATCAAAATACACGCAGAAGATAAAGTCGAGGTCTTTTTCTAAAAGTGGGTAAGCAGGGATGTTATCGAGAAAAGCACCGTCTAAATATCTGTCACCGTCGATTTTTTCACCACGGCTGAAAAGCGGAATTGCGATAGCTCCGTGCATAAATTTGTTGAGTTTTTCGCCTTCTAAGGTATGAAAAGGAACATATTCGACTCTGTGCTTTGTGTAGTTCCACGCAGAAACGTAGTGCTCGTACGGAAGCGGTTTACCTTTTGCAAGTACCTCATCAATCGCATCAAGAAGGACTTTGTTTCCTGAATAAGATAGGAAAAATCTGCCGTGCTTGTTAGTGTCCATACTTTTCCATAGCTTAGCCATTTCTTCAGTCTGGTCCATACCATAAGCCTGAGCGACGAGTGCTCCGATAGAGGAAGAACTGACGACATGAATACTATCCATACCGAAATATTCTTCAATTGCCTGCATAACACCTATTTCGTAAGCGCCTTTGCTGGCACCGCCACCAAGCACAACTCCGATTTTTGGCATAGTATTCACCTCCACTTCTTTCTCAACTTAGAATTATAGCACAAATTCGTAGTTCTTGCAATAAACTTTTAAATATAATAATATTCTGTAAGATGTTACAAAAAATAAGTGTTTATGCGTGCATAAAGACTAAATATATATGAATTAAAAATTGGTTATTGACTTTGACGCTTTAAAATGTTAAAATACGACTATGTTTTAAAAGAAGGTGTATCATTATGACAATAGTGCATTTGCTTGAGAGAAATGCACAGGAGTTTCCACAGGATACAGCGCTTGTGGAGATTAACCCTGAACAGCCTGAAACCAGACGTAGAACATGGAGCGAGTACGAGCTTGTAGAGCCTACTCACAAAGTTCCGCATTATCGTCGTGAGATAACATGGGCTGTTTTTAACGAAAAAGCTAACCGCTGTGCGAATATGCTTTTGCACAACGGTATCGGTAAAGGCAAAAAAGTCGCTATTCTGCTTATGAACAGCATTATGTGGCTTCCTATTTACTTCGGTATTTTAAAGACAGGAGCTTTAGCTGTACCTCTTAACTTCAGATATTCATCAGATGAGATTGAGTACTGTCTTGACTTAGCCGAGGCTGATGTTCTTATTTTCGGTCAGGAGTTTATCGGCCGAGTTGAACAGATTGCTGATAAGGTATCTAAGAAGTGTACTCTTATTTACTACGGCGGTGGTTGTCCTGCTTTTGCTGATGATTACCGAGACCTCGTTTCTGAACATTCAGGTACTTTCCCTGAATGTACGCTAGAAGAAGAGGACAACGCGGCTATTTACTTCTCATCAGGTACAACAGGCTTTCCAAAAGCTATTTTACATAATCACGAAAGTTTAATCCACTCATGCAGAGTTGAGCAGAATCACCACCAGCAGACAAAGGACGATTGTTTCCTTTGTATTCCGCCGCTATACCACACAGGTGCTAAGATGCACTGGTTCGGTAGTCTTCTTACTGGTTCTAAGGCTGTTATCTTAAAAGGTACACATGCTAAAACTATCTTAGAAGCCGCAAGTAGCGAGAAATGTTCTATAGTCTGGCTTTTAGTTCCTTGGGCACAGGATATCCTGAATGCTCTTGATAGAGGCGAAGTAAAGCTCTCTGACTATGATTTATCTAACTGGAGACTTATGCATATCGGCGCACAGCCTGTACCTCAGAGCCTTATTAAACGTTGGCTTGAGTACTTCCCTGAGCACAGCTACGACACAAACTACGGTCTATCCGAGTCTATCGGTCCTGGTGCTGTTCACCTTGGTATGGAAAACGTGCACAAAGTCGGTGCTATCGGTGTTCCTGGTTACGGATGGCAGGTTAAGATTGTTGACCCACAGGGCGTAGAAGTTAAGCAGGGAGACGTCGGCGAACTTTGTTTAAAAGGACCTGGCGTTATGACTTGCTACTACAGAGATGAAAAAGCAACTCAGGCAACACTTAGAGATGGTTGGCTTTTCTCTGGCGATATGGCTATGCAGGACGAAGACGGATTCATTTACCTTGTTGACCGTAAAAAAGACGTTATTATCACAGGTGGTGAGAACCTCTATCCTGTACAGATTGAAAACTTCCTTGCGGCTCACAGCAAGATTAAAGACGTTGCTGTTATCGGCTTGCCTGACCCACGTCTTGGCGAAATCGCTACTGCGATTATCGAACTCAAACAGGATATGACTTGTACAGAAGAGGAAATCAACGAGTTTTGTCTCGAGCTTCCTCGCTATAAGCGTCCTCGTCGCATCATCTTTGCTGATGTACCGCGTAATCCGACAGGTAAAATCGAAAAGCCGAAGCTGAGAAAACTCTACGGCGCTGAAGGCTTAGTTGATTCACAGAATAAATCTTAATTTTTAAGGGGTATATATAATGAAAAGACTTATGATTGGTAACCAGGCTGTCGCTTGTGGTTTACACGACGGCGGTTTAGGCGTAGTATCCAGCTATCCTGGTACTCCGTCTACTGAAATTACTGAATTTTTATCTAAATTTGACGATATCCACTCTGAGTGGGCACCTAACGAGAAGGTAGCTTGTGAAGTTGCTTTCGGTGCATCTTTAGCAGGTGCTAGAAGCGCTTGTGCGATGAAACACGTAGGCTTAAACGTTGCTGCAGACCCACTTTTCACACTTTCGTATACAGGTGTTAACGGCGGTATGGTTATCTGCGTTGCTGATGACCCTGCTATGCACAGCTCACAGAACGAGCAGGACTCCCGTCACTACGCTATAGCGTCTAAAGTTCCTATGCTCGAGCCGTCAGACTCACAGGAAGCATATGATTTCGCAAAATCTGCTTTCGAGCTTTCTGAGAAATTTGACACTCCTGTTCTCTTAAGAATGTGTACTCGTATTGCTCACAGCCAGTCTGTAGTTGAGATGGGCGAGAAGGTAGAAGCTACTTTAAGAGATTACGAGAAGAACCCTGCAAAATACATTATGATGCCTGGTAATGCTATCAAGCGTCATCCTTTTGTTGAAGACAGAACTTTAGCTTTAGCTGAGTATGCAAACGACTGTATGTACAACAAGGTTGAGTATAACAGTGACGAAATCGGTATCATCACATCAGGTTGTTCTTATTTATATGTTAAAGAAGTTATGGGTGACAGCGCATCTATCCTTAAAATCGGTATGCCACATCCGTTACCTTCTACACTTATCAAGGAGTTTGCTTCTAAAGTTAAGAAACTCTATGTTATCGAAGAGCTTGACCCTGTAATTGAGAATCACGTTAAAGCTTTAGGTATTGACGTAATAGGCAAGGATATGTTCTCTATTCTAGGCGAGTTCTCACAGCAGACTATCGCTAAGGCTTTTGGTAAGGATGAAAAAGTCAGTATCAGCGCTGATTCAGAGATTCCTAACCGTCCTCCGATGATGTGTGCAGGCTGTCCACATAGAGGTATGTTCTACACACTCGCTAAGAACAAGATTACTGTTCACGGTGATATCGGCTGTTACACCTTAGGTGCTGTTCCTCCGCTTTCTGCACTTGATTCTACTCTTTGTATGGGTGCTTCTATCTCAGGCCTTCACGGGTATAATTGTGCAAGAGGAGAAGAAGCAGAGAAGAAGAGTGTTGCTGTTATCGGTGACTCTACATTTATGCACTCTGGAATGACAGGTCTTGTCAACGTTGCTTATAATGCTACTAATTCAACAGTTATCATTCTCGATAACTCTATCACAGGTATGACAGGTCACCAGCAGAACCCGACAACAGGTTACAACATCAAAGGTGACGTTGCCGCTAAAGTTAACCTCGAAGAGCTCTGTAAAGCGCTTGGTATCAACCGCGTGAGAGTTGTTGACCCTTACGATTTAAAGGCATGTGAAACAGCAGTTAAAGAAGAAC
>JAFOED010000063.1 GCA_017380355.1 Ruminococcus sp.
AGAAATCGACTCAGCGGTGGACACAGAAAACGGCGTAAAAATGCTTGAAGAGTTAAGCAAAGTATGTGACCAACTTAAAGTAGCTGGAAGTTTTGCTCCTAAGAGCGAGATTTGAGGAAATAAAATGACTATAAATATGAATTTAGGTAATAACAGCTATGATATTGTTGTCGAGCGTGGGATTCTTAATAAAGCGAAAGAGCTTCTCAATTTAAACAGACGAGTTCTTGTAGTGACCGACAGCGGTGTACCACAGGAGTATGCGCAAACTCTCGCGAAGCAATGTAAAGACAGCGTGATATGTGTAGTTGAACAAGGCGAAGAATCAAAGAGCCTTGATGCTTTTGAAAAGTTATTAACAGCTATGCTTGACAATGATTTTTCACGTAACGACTGCGTAGTAGCAGTTGGCGGTGGTGTCGTAGGTGATTTGAGCGGTTTTGTAGCATCGACTTATATGAGAGGTGTCGATTTCTATAACATACCAACAACTTTACTATCACAGATTGACTCGTCAATCGGAGGAAAAACCGCTCTAAACTTCTGTGGTGTAAAAAATATCGTTGGTGCTTTTTATCAGCCGAAAAAAGTGCTTATTGACCCTGATTTGCTGAAAACTTTAGAAAAAAGGCAGATTTCAAACGGACTTGCTGAAGCTGTGAAAATGGCGCTAACATCAGACAAAGAGTTGTTTGAGATTTTCGAAAATGAAGACATAGAGAGTAATCTCGACGAAATTATCATACGTTCACTGAATATCAAAAAGAGTGTAGTAGAGCTCGACGAAAAGGAAGCAGGACTTCGCAAGATATTAAACTTCGGTCACACGATAGGTCACGGAATCGAGAGCAGCGAAAAAGGTGCGCTTTATCACGGTGAGTGTGTGGCACTCGGTATGCTTGTGATGTGCGGTGAAGAAATCAGAGATAAAGTCAAAAAGGTTATAGAAAAATGTGAGCTTTATCGCGAAATTGAATTTGATTGGGACGAAATCGAAAAAGCTGCTTTTCACGATAAGAAAGCCGATGGCGATATGGTAACAGTTACAACAGTAAACGAGATAGGCAGTTTTGAGATGAAAACTATGAAATGTCTTGATGTAATAGAGCTGGCAAAAGCCTGCTTGAGAGGTTGATAGATATGAAAAATACATTTGGAAACAGCGTAGCACTCACTCTTTTTGGTGAAAGCCACGGCGAGTATATCGGTGCAGTAATAGATGGACTTGCACCGGGGATTGAAATAAATAACGAGTATATTGCGAATATGCTCAGTTTGCGTCGTCCTAGCGGCAGAATCAGCACTCAGCGAATAGAAAAAGACGAGTACAAAATCGTAAGCGGTGTTGTAAATAACGTGACAACAGGCACACCGATTACTATTCTTATTCCAAACGCTGACGTGAAAAGTGCGGACTATTCACAAATTGAGACTATCGCTCGTCCGTCCCACGCTGACTTTACAGCACAGTGTAAGTATCACGGATATCAGGACACAAGAGGAGGAGGACACTTCAGCGGACGTATAACTGCAGCTTTAGTTGCTGCAGGTGCAGTGTGCAAATGTGCGCTTGAGCAAAAGGGGATTTTTATTGGCACTCACATTAAAAAGTGCGCTGGTATCAGTGACAGAGAATTTTGTGATTTACTAGGCGATATTAAAGCCTTAAGTAAAAAGACCTTTGCTGTACTTGACGATGACAAATCAGAGAAAATGAAAGAAGCAATCGAAGTATCTGCTGAAAACGGCGACAGCGTCGGTGGTGCGCTTGAGACCGCCATAGTAGGTATGCCTGCAGGTATCGGAGAGCCTTGGTTTGATACAGTAGAGAGTATGCTCTCACACGTGATTTTTTCTATCCCTGCAGTAAAGGGTATCGAATTCGGTGCGGGTTTTTCTTTCGCGGATATGACAGGCAGTAGTGCAAACGATGAGTTTAAAATCGAAAATGGAAAAGTCGTTACAACCACTAACAACAACGGCGGTATAAACGGCGGTATCACAAACGGTATGCCTGTAGTTTTTCGCACAGCGATTAAACCTACTCCGACTATCTTCAAAGAGCAGAATACGATTGACTTTAAAACAATGGAGAATGTAGTACTTAACGCAAAAGGCAGACACGACCCTGCTATCGTCCACAGAGCAAGGGTTGTACAGGATGCTGTCAGTGCAATCGTTATGTGTGATGCACTTGCTATGCGTTTTGGTACTGATTTTCTGAAATAAACTACAAAGCAGGTATTTAAATGGAAAAATACGGATGTATCGGCAAGAAGCTGACACACAGTTTCTCTAAAGAGATTCACAAAAGCCTTGCCGACTACGAATATGAGCTCATCGAGCTTAATGAATATGAAGTTCTTTCTTTTTTTGAGAAAAAAGATTTCAAAGCTATAAACGTAACAATTCCATATAAACAGACGGTTATCCCGTATCTCGATCACATAAGCGATATAGCAGAGAAAATCGGTGCGGTAAACACAGTAGTTAATCTCGACGGCAAGCTCTACGGCTATAACACCGATTACTACGGTATGAAAGCGCTTATAGAGCGACTCGGTTTAGACCTTAAGAATAAAAAGGTGCTGATTCTCGGCACAGGCGGTACGAGCAAAACCGCTAGTGTGGTTGCACAAGATCTGGGTGCATCTGAAGTGCTGAAAGTCAGCAGAAGAAAATCAGATAATTGTATCACCTATGATGAGGCTATTGAATTCCACAGCGATGCTCAGATTATCATAAACACTACCCCATCAGGTATGTACCCTGATTGCAACTCAAAGCCTATTGACATTACGCCTTTTTCTTCTTTAGAAGGTGTTGTCGACGCGGTGTATAATCCGCTGTGTACAAATCTCGTTCTCGACGCAAAAGAGAGAGGAGTAAAAGCGCAGGGCGGACTTTATATGCTCGTGATGCAGGCGGTCGTAGCGGTTGAAAAATTTCTCGATACCGAAATCGAAAAGGATGTTGCAAACCGTGTGTTTGAGAAGATTTTAAGTTCTAAAGAAAACATCGTTCTCACAGGAATGCCATCCAGCGGTAAAAGTACCGTCGGTAAGCTTCTTGAGATTGATGGATTTGAGTTTGTCGATACAGACGAAGAAATCGAAAAGCGATGCGGTTGCACGATAAAAGAGCTTATCGACACTAAAGGTGAAGCGTATTTCCGCGATCTGGAATCGCAGGTGATACGCGACGTTTCTTCAATTAGCGGTAGAATTATCGCTACTGGTGGCGGTGCTGTTTTAAGAGAAGAAAACGTCAGAGCCTTGAAACAAAACGGAAAGCTGTACTTTTTAAACGCGGATTCATCCCGTCTTTGTGTGACTGACAACAGACCGCTGTCTGATTCAAAAGAAAAACTTTTAAAATTATACAACGACAGAATAGATACATACAAAGAAACTGCAGATGTAGTAGTGCCTGATATGAAAACACCAACACAAGAGGCACAGTACATCCTTGCAAAACGAATGGAGCTGATAAAGTGAAGATTTTTGTTATAAATGGTCCGAATCTTAATATGCTCGGTGTACGAGAACCTGACCACTACGGAAAAGAAACATATTCAGACCTTGTAGAGAAGATTAAATCTCACTGTGAGAGTAAGAATATCGAAGTCGAGCTGTTTCAGTCAAACCACGAGGGAGCTCTGGTAGATGAAATCCAGAGAGCTTACGGAAAAGCTGATGGTATTGTAATAAATCCAGGTGCTTATACTCACACCAGCATTGCGCTACTCGACGCTTTGAAAGCTGTTAACATCCCTGCTGTCGAGGTTCATATCTCAAAAGTAGAAGAGCGCGAGGATTTTCGCCAGATTAGTTACGTCAGACTTGCTTGTAAAAAGACTATCACAGGCAAGGGTACAGACGGATATCTCGAAGCGATAGGTTTTTTATCAAAGGACAAATGATATGTTAGCTACATTTAAGAAAAGCACGTTGAAAGGCGTGGTGTCTGCTCCGCCGTCAAAGAGTATGGCGCACAGATATTTAATCGGTGCGGCTTTGTCAGGAGAAAAATGCACACTCTCACACGTTGATTACAGCGAAGATATTTTAGCTAGTATCGACTGTCTGAAAGCGCTTGGTGCTGATATAAAAACAGACAAAGACACTGTTGTTGTCGAGTCTGATGGGTTTATGAAATGTGAAAATCCCGTTTTAGAGTGCAGAGAAAGCGGAAGTACGCTTCGCTTTTTTGTTCCACTCGCTCTGTGCCTTAATAAAACTGTGACACTAGGTGGTAGTGAGAGACTTTTCGAAAGACCGCTTGATGTTTACGAAACACTTTGCAAGGATAATAACTTTACTTTTATTAAAGACAAAAACTCACTCACCCTTTGTGGAAATCTCAGAAGTGGTACATATAAGATAAAAGGTGATATAAGCAGTCAGTTTATTACAGGACTTATTTTTGCTCTTGTGTATCTGGGTGAGGACTCAACTTTAGAGATTATTCCGCCTTTTGAGAGCAAGTCGTACGTTAATCTCACTATATCGGCACTCAGGTCTTTTGGTGCTGACGTCGAGTTTACAGACGAATACAAAATCAAAATAAAAGCGTCGAAAATGCACGCTTTTTCGGGAACTATTGAGGGCGATTATTCAAACGCTGCATTTCTAGATGTATTCAATCACATTGGTTCAGATGTTACGGTGGAAAATCTCAATGCTGAAAGTTTACAAGGTGACAGAGTTTATAAAGAATATTTCGACGCTATTTCTAAAGGTACTCCTACGATAGATATATCCGATTGTCCTGATTTAGGTCCTGTACTGTTTGCGCTTTCTGCACTGAAAAATGGTGCGACTTTTACGGGTACAGACAGACTAAAAGCTAAGGAAAGCGACCGAGGAGTCGCTATGGATGAGGAGCTTAAAAAGCTCGGCGGTGGGCTTATTTTCAATGATAACAGCATCACAGTACCAAAGCAGGAGCTTACATACAAAGGTGAAATTTTAAATTCTCACAACGACCATCGAATTGTTATGGCTATGTCTGTGATTCTGACACAAACAGGTGGTTCAATCGACGGTGTAAAAGCTGTCAGAAAAAGTTATCCATCGTTTTTTGATGATCTAAAACTACTCAACGCAGAGGTAAGTTTATATGATAGTTGACACTAGTAAAAAAATACTGATTGTCGGACTTGGACTTCTGGGCGGTAGCTACGCTAAAGCGCTCAAGCGTTTTGGTTTTCACATAAGCGCTATCACAAAAGATATAAGTTCAATCGACTATGCGTTAAAAGAGAATATTATCGACGAAGGTTCGACACAGCTTGACGAGAAAATTATCTCAGAAGCTGACCTTGTGATTTTTGCGCTTTATCCTCACGTTTTTGTGCAGTGGATCGAAGAGAATCAGTCACTATTAAAAAGTGGTGCGCTGATTACCGACGTTACTGGTGTTAAGCGCAGTATCGTTTATAAAATTCAGGATATGCTCCGACCAGATGTTGAATTTGTCGCAGCTCACCCGATGGCAGGACGTGAAGTATCGGGTGTCGAAAACAGCACTGATAAAATGTTTATCGGCGCTAACTACATCGTCACTCCGACTGTGAAGAACACAGAAGAAGCCATAAAGACCTGTGTAGAACTCGGCAGACTCTTAGGTTTTTCAAACGTGACAACGCTCTCGCCTGAAGAGCACGACGAGATGATAGGATTTCTCTCTCAGCTCACTCACTGTATAGCTATTACACTTATGACTTGTAACGATAAAGAAGATATGGAGAAGTTTACGGGTGACTCTTTCAGGGATCTTACACGCATTGCCCGCATAAACGATTTGATGTGGAGCGAGCTTTTCATCGAGAATAAAGACGTTCTTTTAGAGCAGATGCAGATGTTTATCGACAAGTTTTCACAGCTTAAAACTATGCTCGAAAATGAAGATGTTGATTCAATGCGTGAGATGATGCGTCATTCGACACAGCGTCGAGCACTTTTTGACAAGAAATGAGGCAAAAATGATAAGATTAGCTAAAGAAAAAGATATAGATAAAATCCTCGACCTTTTATCTCAGGTCGACCTCGTTCATCATAACGGCAGACCTGATATCTTTAAAATCGGCACAAAATACTCAAAAGAAGAGCTTAAAGACTTGCTCTCAGACGAGAGTCGTCCGATTTTAGTCTGTACAAACGAGAGCGACGAAGTTATAGGATATTGTTTCTGCATCTTTCAGCAGCACAAGAATAATTCTGTGCTGACGGATATTAAGACTTTGTATATCGATGACCTTTGTGTCGACGAAAAGCTTCGTGGTAAACACATCGGAAAAGAACTGTACAAAGCAGCGCTGAAACTTGCTAAAGACAGCGGGTGTTATAATCTGACGCTTAACGTGTGGAGTTGTAATCCTTCGGCTATGCGTTTTTACGAAGCACAAGGGCTTGTGCCTCAGAAAATATGTATGGAAAAGATTTTATAAAAATCGAATAGTTTTACACAGCACCCTAAACTTTCAGGGTGCTGTTTTTTTGCTTGAAATGTATCTTACAAAATAGTAGTTCTGGTTTTTTATACACGATATGGTGGGGTGGAAAAAGTATGCGTCGGATTTTACGGAAAAAAGCAATAAACTATTGATTAAACGGGAGTAAAGTGCTATAATGTGTTAGATTAAAGTAATGTGGGTATTTTTATTCGGAAATATCGATATAAATAGTATCGATATCACCCGCATTGATTGTATTATTTGACGAATTTGTAAAATTTTGACCAGATAAAGGAGGAACTAAGATGGAAAAGATTTCTGTATCAAAAGCTACGTTAGGTAGAATCCCGACTTATCTCAACTATCTTCGTGAATTGTCACCTGAAAAAGTTCCATACATATCTGCGACAACTATTTCGAAAGAGCTCAACCTCGGTGAGGTGCAGGTTAGAAAAGACCTCGCGGTGGTTAGCGGTGCAGGACGACCAAGACTCGGTTATGAAACTGAGGTGCTCATAGAACAGCTCGAGGATTGTCTGGGCCGTAACAAAATGACATATGCGGTGCTTGTAGGTACAGGACGACTCGGAAGAGCACTTTTGCAATATGATGGTTTTGAACACTTCGGTGTTAAAATCACAGCGGCTTTTGACTGTAACGAACAGGTGATTAATCTGGACTCTAAAACCGAGATCTTACCGATGAACCAATTCGACAGTTTCTGTAAAGAACACAAAATCAACATCGGTATTATTACGGTTGGCGAA
Organism: Ruminococcus sp.; assembly: GCA_017380355.1. Classification (GTDB taxonomy): domain Bacteria; phylum Bacillota; class Clostridia; order Oscillospirales; family Acutalibacteraceae; genus Ruminococcoides. Next base: position 7,225 of record JAFOED010000063.1, read on the forward strand.
GGGTCAGCACAACAAGTGTGTGATCAGATGGTCAAAAGCGGAATCACAGCTATTTGGAACTTTGCACCGTGCAAGTTGCATGTTCCTGGTAGTGTTTTACTACAGAATGAAAATTTGGCGTTGTCGCTGGCACATCTGAGAAACAGATTATCTCATGCCCAGGAAACACCAAATGAAAAAATATAAACACATAAGGAAATTTGAGGAGGAAAACAATGAAAGTTACTATCTGTATCGGAAGTTCATGCCACGTGAAAGGATCACGTCAGGTTGTAGACGAACTTCAGCGTCTTATAGATGAAAATAACCTTGGAGATAAAGTGGATCTCGCTGGTACTTTCTGTTTAGGCAAATGTCAGCAGGGTGTATGTGTAAACGTGGACGAAGAGTTTTATTCTGTTACACCTGACACAGTGCATGACTTCTTCATGGAGAATATAAAGGCTAAGGTGTAAATTATGATCGTTAAAGTTTGCGTAGGAAGCTCTTGTCACTTAAAGGGTTCAGGAGAGATTGTAGAACTTTTACAGAAAGCGGTAGCAGATTATAACCTCGAAGACGAGGTTACTCTTGCGGGAAGTTTTTGTATCGGAAAATGTAACCGTCAGGGCGTAACACTTCAGGTGGATGACGATATCCACGTTGGCATTACTACTGAGAATTTCAAAGAATTCTTTAACGAATACGTATTGAACAAGTTAGGAAAGGTGTAATGAATTATGCCGAATTGTTTGACTCTTAAAAAATCTAATTGTAAAAACTGTTATAAATGTATCCGCAACTGTCCTGTAAAAGCTATCCGCTTCTCAGGAAACCAGGCGCACATCATCGGTAACGAGTGCATCTTGTGTGGTCAGTGTTTCGTTGTTTGTCCACAGAATGCAAAAGAAATCGTTAACGAAACAGAAAAGGCAAAGGTACTATTACAGAGCGGTGACCCGGTTATCGTTTCTCTTGCACCATCTTTTGTTGCAAACTACGACGGTGTAGGTATCAACTCTATGCGCAAAGCGCTTAAGGCACTCGGTTTCTACGACGTTGAAGAAACAGCGCTTGGTGCAACAATAGTAAAGTCTGAGTATGAGAGAATGCTCAGAGAAGACGAAAGAGATGTCATTATCTCTTCATGCTGCCACTCGATAAATCTTCTCATTCAGAAGCAGTATCCGGCAGTACTTGAATATCTTGCTGATGTTATGTCACCTATGCAGGCTCACTGTCAGGATATCAAGAAGAGATATCCTGATGCAAAAACCGTATTCATCGGACCTTGTGTTGCGAAAAAAGACGAAGCTGAGCATTATGCTGGTATTGTTGATGCAGCTCTCACCTTTGAAGAATTGTCAGAATGGTTAGCTGATGAAAAAATCGAGATTGAACGTGAGCTTGACAGTGACGAGAACACACGTGCGCGTTTGTTCCCGACTACAGGCGGTATTCTGAAAACTATGGAGCCTGATATAAACGGCTACACATACATGGCGTTAGACGGCGTTGAAACCTGTATGGCTGCACTCAAAGACATCGAAAGCGGAAAGGTTCACAAATGCTTTATTGAGATGTCAGCTTGTATAGGCAGTTGTATCGGCGGTCCTGTACTCGAGAAATACCACCACGACTCCGCGGTGAAAGATTATATCGAAGTAACACAGTATGCAGGCAAAAAGGATTTTGAAGTGGAACAGCCTACTGCTTTTGAGCTTCGAAAGAACTTCGAGTATATTGAGCGCAGAAATATGCCACCATCAGATATAGAGATAAATAATATTCTGCGACAGATGGGTAAATTTAAGCCGTCACAGGAACTCAACTGTGGTTCCTGCGGATACAATACCTGTCGTGAAAAAGCCATTGCTATATATCAGGGTAAGGCGGAAATCTCCATGTGTCTGCCATACCTTAAAGATAAAGCCGAAAGTTTCTCTGACACTATCGTCAAGCACACACCAAACGGTCTGATCGTTTTAAACGACCAGCTTGAAGTTCAGCAGATAAACGAATCGGCACAGAAAATTATGAACATCCGTAGTGCAAGGGACGTTTTAGGTGATCAGGTAGTAAGAATCCTCGACCCTATAGTGTTCATGAAAGTAAGAGACACAGGCTGTTCTGTAAGAGACGAAAGAGTCTACCTCGCTGAGTACAAGCGTTATGTTGAACAGACTGTTGTGTACGACAGGGATTCACGTCTTATTATCGGCATTATGCGAGATGTGACAGACGAAGAAATCCAGAGAGAGAAGAAAGAAAACATCAGCCGACAGACTATAGAGGTTGCCGACAAGGTTGTTGATAAACAGATGAGAATTGTTCAGGAGATTGCTTCTCTGCTCGGAGAAACAGCCGCTGAAACAAAAATCGCACTTTCAAAGCTCAAGGAGTCGATTGCTGATGAATGATTTGTGTGCAGAAATCGGTTACAAAAGTATAATTCACTACGGTGAAGAGCTTTGTGGTGACCATATTGATATTGTTGAACCGGACGACGACTCAACGGTTATCGTTTTGTCTGACGGTCTGGGCAGCGGAGTTAAAGCTAGCATCCTTTCTACGCTCACATCGAAAATCATCTCGACTATGATGGCTGAGGGTCTTTCGCTTGAAGAGTGTGTAGAAACTATAGCAGCTACTCTGCCTGTGTGTTCACTCAGAGGTGTCGCGTACTCGACGTTCACTATCATTCATTTGAAAAATAATGAAACTGCTGAACTTATCCAGTACGACAACCCTCATATAATTATTATCAGGGACGATAAAAATTGGGAATATCCGAGAACCGAGATGAATATCGGTGGTAAGAAGATTTTTAAGTCTGTAGTAAAACTTCAGGAAAACGATATATTCATTGCTATGAGTGATGGATGTCCTCACGCAGGAATCGGTATCGCGTATAATTTCGGTTGGAAAAGAGAAGATATCATCGACTTTATGGAAGCTTTGTCGCAGGTAGGATATACCGCGAAGACTCTCTCGACGATGCTCGTCGACGAGTGTAACGAGCTTTACGGGCACAAACCCGGCGACGATGCTACGGCTTGTGTCGTGAGAATCAGAAAACGTGAGCCGATGAATATGCTCTTCGGTCCGCCGTCTAACCGTGATGATGCCGAACGAATGATGTCGCTGTTCTTCTCAAAACAAGGCAAGCACATCATCTGTGGCGGTACAACTTCGTCAATCGCGGCAAAGTTTTTACGAAAGCCACTCGTCGCATCGCTGAAATTTGAAAAAAGTGATGTCCCGCCTATCGCTAAAATCGAGGGCGTTGACCTGGTAACAGAGGGTGTCATCACAGTTAACAAGGTGCTCGAATACGCTAAAGATTATATAGGCGATAACGAGCTTTATGATCAGTGGATTCACAGCGAGGACGGCGCTTCGCTTATATGCCGACTGCTGTTTATCGAGGCAACTGACATTAACTTCTATGTAGGTAAGGCGGTTAACCCTGCTCACCAGAATCCTGATCTGCCTATTAATTTTCATATTAAGATGAATCTTGTAGATGAACTTTCTAAATGCCTTAGAAAAATGGGCAAGAAAATAAAAGTAAGTTATTTCTAAGGAGAACTGTTATGGGAGTAATTAGAAAATTTGATACGAAAGTACAGCATCTCAAATACAAAGTCCTGAGAGAGGTTGCTCGTCAGGCGTGGAACGACACACTTTTAGAGAATGTGCTTGAAATTCCAAAAAATATCGTTCCAGGTAAAACCCCAACGATGAGATGTTGTGTTTACAAAGAACGTGCTATCCTCTCCGAGCGAGTCAGAATCGCAATGGGGGGCGACAAAGATAATCCGAATATCATCGAGGTTATCGACATCGCTTGTGACGAGTGTCCTGCTGCTGGATACGAAGTTACAGGTTCGTGCCGCGGATGTCTTGCTCACAGATGCGAAGACGTGTGTAAAAGAGGCGCAATCGTATTTGACCACAACCACGTAGCTCACATCGACAAGTCGAAATGTGTTGAATGTGGTAAATGCGCAAAGGTTTGTCCTTTCTCCGCGATTATAAATCGTAAGCGTCCGTGCCAGATTGCTTGCAAAGTAAAAGCGATTTCTATTAACGATGACAACGCTGCTGCAATTGATAATAATAAATGTATCCAGTGCGGCGCGTGTGTATATCAGTGCCCGTTCGGTGCCATAACCGATAAATCTTACATACTTGATGTAATCGATATCATCAAAAAGAGCGAAGAAAACAAAAAGTATAAGGTTTACGCTGTGGTTGCACCGTCCATTTCCAGCCAGTTTGTTTACTCAAAGCTCGGACAGGTTATCACAGGACTTAAAAAACTCGGCTTCTATACTGTTATCGAAGCAGCACTTGGTGCTGATATGGTAGCTCAGGCTGAATCAAAGGAGCTTGCTGAAAAGGGCTTTTTGACAAGTTCATGTTGTCCTGCATTTGTGCAGTATATTAAATCAGAATTTCCTGATTTACTGCCATTTGTATCACACAACCTTTCACCGATGGCGGCTTTGGCACAGTATATTAAGAAAAACGACAAAAACGCAAAGGTTGTATTCATCGGTCCTTGTACCGCAAAGAAAGCTGAAGCTAAACTCGACACTGTAAAAGAACACGTGGATTCGGTTCTTACGTTCGAAGAGTTACAGGCGCTTTTCGACAGCAAAGATCTCGACATCACAACACTTCCTGAGGATGTGCTTGATAACGCTTCTTACTACGGCAGAATTTTTGCTCGAAGCGGTGGTCTTTCTGATGCTGTGGCACAGGGTATTAAAGAGCAGAATCTTGATTTCGATTTAAAACCTGTTGTTTGTGACGGTATCGAAGAGTGTCGTATGGCACTTCTCAAGAAGAGCAAAAACGTACTCAACGCAAACTTTATCGAGGGTATGGCGTGTATCGGCGGATGTATCGGTGGCGCAGGCTGTCTGACACACGGCGAAAAGAACAAAGCCGAAGTCGATAAATACGGCAGAGAAGCGTTTGAGAAAACTATCAGCGACGCAATCGCTGTTTTAAAATAATCTAATAAATAATCTTAATCTTTAAGGGGGATATTTTTCATGAATAAAATTACTGTAATCGGTTCTGGTAGCGTAGGTTCAACGATCGCTTATACTTTAACTGTAATGGGTATCGCATCAGAAATCGTTATGATCGACATTAACCAGGAAAAGTCATTAGGTGAAGCGCTCGATATCAGACAGGGTGTTCCTTTCTGTAATCCTGCTACTATCTATGCTGGCTCTTATGTTGATGCTAAAGATTCTGACATCGTTGTTATCACATCAGGTGTAGCTAGACAGCCGGGTCAGTCAAGACTCGACCTCGCCCAGACAAACGTTAACATCCTCAAGCAGATTTCTAACGAGATTGTTAAGTACGCTCCTAACGCTACATACATTATCGTTAGTAACCCTGTTGACGTTCTTACATATGTATTCCACAAGATTTCAGGAATTCCAGAAGAGCGCATCATCGGTTCAGGTACAATTCTTGATACAGCACGTCTTCGTGCTCGTGTTGCTGAGTACTATGACGTTAACCAGAAAAACGTTCACGCTTACGTTTTAGGTGAGCACGGTGACTCTGCATTTGTACCATGGTCTATCGCAAATATTTCTAACGTTCCTATTGAAGATTATAGAGAAGCTTTACTTAACTCAAAAGAGTATCCTGAGTTTGACCGCGACGAGGTTGAGAACTACGTTCGTAAGTCAGGTGCTCGCGTTATTCAGCGCAAGGGTGCAACATTCTATGCTGTATCTATTTCTGTGTGCCACATCTGTAAATGCGTACTCAGTGGCATCGACACTACTATGACAGTTTCTACTATGCTCCACGGTGAGTACGGCATTGACGATGTATGCTTAAGCTTACTTAACGTAGTAGGTCACGAAGGTGCTCACAGTAAGGTGCTCTTACCACTCAACGATGATGAAATCGCTCAGTTACACCACAGCGCAGACTGCTTAAAAGAAATCATCAACAGCATCGAAATCTAACAGAAAGGTTGATATAAATAATGGAATATCGTATTGAACATGACTCTATGGGCGAGATGAAAGTGCCTGCTGACCGTTTATGGGCTGCCCAGACACAGAGAAGCCGAGAGAACTTTGAAATCGGCGTTGGTATTGAAACAATGCCTAAAGAAATTATCCACGCGTTCGGCATTCTTAAGAAAGCTGCTGCTATCGCAAACAACGAGTTAAAACCAGAGAAGATGACAGACGAGAAACTCGAAGCTATCAAAGCTGCTTGTGACGAGGTTATCAGCGGGGAGCTCAACTCTCACTTCCCACTCGTTGTATGGCAGACAGGCTCCGGTACTCAGTCAAATATGAACTCAAACGAGGTTATCGCAAATAGAGGTATGTAATCATAAGTTACACTTTCTCCTGCAGGGCAGATGATGCAGTTGGCGACGTCGTACTTTCCTTCCTGATCGGCTGCATTCACGATGATGAGGGCCTTGCAGTTTTCAGGATTCCATCCCTCGTCAAGCTTTATCGTGAACCCTTTGCTTTTCTTGTCGCCGGGAACCATCCTGTCCAGCTTTGTACCGTAAATCCTGAGGTTGAGGCTTTCGCCTGCCATTGCCCTGAGGGCATTGTTGTGGATGTGCTGCCAGTCGGCTGTAGCTCCTTCCTGATCCGACTCTATGCCGTCTTCAAGGACCCAAACCGCTATCCTGTAGATGTTTTCCTTGGAGGCCTTGATCTCTGTATTGACATACATGACGCCATCCTTGACGCTTGCTGCGGCGCAGATTCCAATGTCTGCATGATCCTTATGCAGGGCGTCGATATATGACTTTATTGTAGCGGCCGCTATCGATGTTCCTGTGCTTTCTGTTGTCAGATTGAAGGTCAGCTCAGGGTAAATTCCGCTGCA
>JAFOED010000064.1 GCA_017380355.1 Ruminococcus sp.
CTGCTATCGCTCTCGAAAACTGCTACGTTGTTGCAACAGATATGGCTCACTGGTCAATGCAGTCTTTTGACGATGGTGTAAAAGCGTTGTTTGATTACAACGAAAAACTCGCTAAATTTGTTAGAGATGCAGAGAAAATGACAGATAAGTACGAGGACAAGCTTGGATCTTATCTTGTGAAACTCAGTAGTTCTTCGATCAGCGAAAGAGAAAGCGCACAGGCTTCGATGCTCTTAAAAGTTATCGGTGACTTCGAGCGAATTTCTGACCACGCTAGAAATATTATGCTCTCAGGTGAAGAGCTTTCTGAAAAGAAGCTTGCTTTCTCTGATGATGCAAAAGCAGAGCTTAAAGTACTGTCAAATGCAGTTTCTGAGATTATTGATCTTGCTTTTGAATCCTTTATGAACAACGATGTCACTATTGCTGTAAAAGTTGAGAGTTTAGAAGAAGTTATTGATGGTCTTAAAGAGAAGATGCGTACAAACCACACAAAACGTCTGCAGAAGGGTAATTGCTCACTCGATACAGGCTTTGTATGGTCAGACCTGTTAACTAACTTTGAGAGAATTTCTGACCACTGTTCAAATATTGTTGGTGCTGTTGTTGATTTTGAACACAATGACTTGAATACACACAAAGCACTACGAAACATCAGACGTAGTGGGGAAGAGTTTAACAACTCTTTCAACGAATATAGTCAAAAATATCAGCTTGTATAATGAAAAAACCTGCTACAAATAGTAGCAGGTTTTTATTTATATTTTAATTATCTGTGTCGCAAAGTCGTTTTTGCTTTGTACCTTTTTGTTTAAAGCAAGAGGGAACAGCTCGCTTGCTTTTACATCAATATCGAATAACGCTTTTTGATTATTACTTAACTTTTCGTAGTCTTGTTTTACTTTTATGACAAGTGGGAGAGAGGTGCTTTTTATGATTTGGGCACCTTTTTCGTTCATTCCCAGTACACGAACATACAGATTTTCTTTTTTGATGAGCGTTTTGTCTATTTCTAAAAATGCGTTCATAACTATTCGTCTGATTCTAGCGAGAGTGTATCGTTTAGTTTTAAGATTTTCATATAATTCTTCTAAAGAAATACTATTTCTGCAAGCGTCATATATTCTGTTCTCAAAACCTTCGCTTATGTTAGAGATGTTCAGGAAATCGTCTTCACTCATAGTTCGAAGTTTGTATAGTATAGCTGTCTCGACGTTTTTAATATACGCAGGATTATCAATGACCATATTTGTGAAATTATCGTAAGTTTTAGATTCTAAAACTAGATTTCTGATGTTCGTTGCGCTTGAGATGGTTTCTGTTGTAATACTACTGTCGTGTTCAGCTCCGATTCTCTTGATTGCAATAGGTGAAATTGCGCTTCCTTTCAACGCCCTTATGTATTCCACAGCGAGTGTGTTATTAGGTTTACTTAGAATGTCTGAGTGCTCTTGCGACAGTACAACGCTTACAGCTTTTGATACTGCTTTTGCGTAGTAATCGCCACTGCTTATATATTCTTTGATTTTATCTTTAAAATTATCGTCATAAAAAACGTCAGCGATTTCGGTGAGCATTGTGGTATCGTCGTTTTCAGCTCCGAAACACAACATATCACTGTTTAATGCTTTTGCGATTTCGACACCGCCTAAGGCGAAATTCTGAGCGCTTGAAAGAGCAAATGCAGTAGGGAGCTCAACGACTAAATCGCATCCGTTTTGTAAAGCTACTTTTGCTCTGTTGTATTTATCGGTGATAGCTACATCGCCACGCTGTACGAAGTTACCACTCATAATAGCGACAACGCAGTCGGCGTGTTCTTTTTTTATAGTATCTACCAGATGTTTATGACCGTTATGAAACGGATTAAACTCGCTGATTACCGATGCGATTTTCATTTTGCTCACCTCTTTTGCAAAAAAACTTGAAATATTATTCATTTAGTATTATTATATTATATGTTATAAATTTAACTTTTTCAATAGGAGGAGATTTTTATGAAAATTTTAGTTATTAATGCGGGTAGCTCTTCTCTTAAATATCAGCTTATTGATATGGAAACAGAGGCTATGATTGCTAAAGGTAATTGTGAGCGTATCGGTATCGAGGGTTCTTTCATCGGTCACAAAACTGCTGACGGCAGAAGCTTTGAGAAAGAAGCTCCAATGGAAAACCACGCTCAGGCGTTTATGGTTGTTAAAGACGCTCTTTTAGATGCTGAGTATGGCGTTATCAAGAGTCTTGACGAAGTTTCAGCTATCGGTCATCGTGTAGTACAGGGCGGTTCAATCTTCAAGACATCAGTTCTTATCGACGATCAGGTTCTTGCTGATATCGACGGCTTAAGCCCACTCGCTCCACTTCATAACCCAGCTCACGTTCAGGCTATGAAGGGCTGTATTGAAGTATTTGGTAAGGGTACTCCTATGGTTGCTGTATTTGATACATCATTCCATTCAACAATGCCTGAGAAAGCATATATGTATGCTGTTCCTTACGAGTTCTATGAGAAGTACGCTGTAAGAAGATACGGTGCTCACGGTACATCACACCGTTATGTATCTGGCGAAATGGCTAGAATTATGGGTAAGGACATTAAAGACCTAAAGATTATTACATGCCACATCGGTAACGGCTCATCTATCACAGCTGTTGATGGTGGTAAGGTTGTTGACACATCTATGGGTCTTACACCACTCGATGGTATTATGATGGGTACACGTACAGGTTGTCTCGACCCATCTGTTGTTACATTTATCGCTGATAAAGAAGGTCTTTCTCCAAAGGAAATGGATACTCTTATGAATAAAAAGTCAGGTTTACTCGGTATTTCCGGTATTTCTTCTGACGACCGTGACGTTACTGCTGCTGAAGAAGCAGGCAACGAGCGCGCACACCTCGCACATGAGATGCTCTACTACCAGATTGCTAAGTACATCGGCCAGTACTACGTTGCTATGGGCGGTTGTGATGCTATCGTATTCACAGCAGGCTTAGGTGAAAACCAGCCACAGCTCAGAAAGAGAGTTTGCGACTACTTAAAGGTATTCGGTGTTAAACTTAACGAAGAGTTCAATGAGACTGCTAGACGTGGTGTTACTGGTCAGCTTTCATTTGATGATTCCGCTATCCGTGTTGAGCTTATCGCTACTAATGAAGAGCTTGTTATCGCTAGAGATACACAGGAAATCGTTAACGCTCTTTAATTCTTAATTAGAATAATAAAACATATAAATTATGCCGTCGGGGTTACCGACGGCATTTTTTATATCGGGTTAGATGTCAGATCTGAGTCGCCTGCTTCGGTGTGGTCTCTGAAAAGGAGAGAGATGCACCACAGCGCAGACAAACCGACAACTACATAAATGATTCTGCTTATGATTCCTGTCTGACCGCCACAAATCCATGCGACAATGTCAAACTTGAACAAACCGACGCTACCCCAGTTGATACCGCCGATAACAAGCAAAGTCAAAGCGATTTTGTCAAGCATATTAAAACCTCCAGATTATTTAGGGTGTTTTACTATTCTTAACAAAAGTTATTAAAATATTCGTAAATTAAAAAACAAATAATGTCAGTATAAAAGCTACTAATCCTAAAACTAGCATACCAATAGCGATAATGCGTGTCATTTTCATCGATTTTTCAATTTTATATTTGTTTATCATAACGTCTGCAGGCATAGGGAAGAGCAGAAATAGAATTCCCAAGATAAACAAAGGAATTGAAATCATATATCCACCTACGGTTCTTAAAAAAGAAAACACGAAAAGTCCGATGCCGATTGACATAACGCATACACCGTTTATTATGCCCATCAGAGTCGAAATCTTATCTCTGGTGTCATAAAATTTATTTGCATTTGTTTGGCAATCATCACAACAATATATTTCGTGGTACGAAATCTCTTTCGCACAGTATTCACA
>JAFOED010000065.1 GCA_017380355.1 Ruminococcus sp.
GGGCATGACGTTCGGGATCGTGACCTTGAAGAGCGTCTGCCACTTATTGGCGCCGTCGATCTTGGCGGCCTCGATCATGTCCTCCGGCACGGCCTGCAGACCCGCGATGTAGATGATCATCATATAGCCGATCTGCTGCCAGCACATCAGGATGATGAGACCCCAGAAGCCGTACTTGCTCTCCAGCAGGATGGAGGTGCCGTAGCGGTTGAGGATGCCGTCAAAGATCATGGACCAGATGTAGCCCAGAACGATGCCGCCGATGAGGTTGGGCATGAAGAATACGGTGCGGAACAGGTTGGAGCCCTTGATATTCTGGGTCAGGATGTAGGCCACGGTGAAGGCCAGCAGGTTGATGCACACCAGGCTCACCATGGCGAAGAGGGCGGTGTACCAGAAGGCGTGGAGGAAAGAGGGGTCCTGAAGGGCCTTGACATAGTTGCTGAACCAGACCCACTCCCAGTCGCTGGTGAGGCGGAACTTGGTGAAGGAGAGGAACAGTCCCTGCAGGAAGGGCCATACGAAGCCGATGAAGAAGGAGGCCACCGTGGGCAGCAGGAACAGCCAGCCCATGCGGGCGATGGGGTCACGGATCAGACTGGAGCTGACACCGTCACCACGTGCGCGCGCGCGAATTTTCTTGTTTTTCATGTTTTCCCTTGCCAAAATAGTTAATTAGGTTATTATATATACTTATTATTAAATGGTGATTTTTATGGCTACAAATTTTCTGGTTGAAGCATCTCCGTTAATACGCGATTATTTACTTTATATGCAAACTGTCAAAGGTAAATCTGTTAAAACAGTTGATGAGTATTTTACAGATTTGCGCACATTTTTCAGATTTATTAAAGTATCAAAAGGCATTATATCCCCTTCTACTGGGTTTGAAGAAATCAAAGTAGACGACGTAGATATTGAACTTATAAAAACTATAACTCTACAGGACTCTTATGAGTTTATGAATTATCTTCTCCGTGATAGAGATAACAACGCATCTACTCGTGCGCGCAAAACATCCAGCCTAAAATCTTTCTTTAATTATCTCACAGTTAAGAAGCATTTACTTGAAAAAGACCCTATTAAAGAACTCGAAGCTCCTAAAAGAAAAAAATCTCTTCCAAAGTATCTTACCTTAGAACAAAGTATTGAGCTTTTAAACGCTGTTGATGGTAAACACAAAGAACGTGACTACTGTATTATAACTCTGTTTTTAAACTGTGGTATGCGTTTATCGGAATTAGTTGGTTTAAACGTCACTGATATTCGCCCTGATGGAACAGCTCGTATACTCGGTAAAGGTAACAAAGAACGTATAATTTACCTTAACACTGCTTGCGTAGATGCAATTACTGAATATTTGAAAGTCCGCCCTATGGATGGAGTAGTTGACAGAAACGCTTTGTTTATAAGTGGCCATTTAAAACGCATGAGTCCTAAAACTGTACAAGCTTTAGTGTATAAATACCTCGAAAAAATCGGATTGGATTCTCAGGGTTATTCTTGCCATAAATTAAGACATACTGCAGCAACTCTTATGTATCAGCATGGAAATGTTGATATCAGGGTTCTCAAAGAGATTCTCGGTCATGAAAACTTAGGTACAACCGAGATTTATACCCATCTAAATACTACACAGATGGAAAACGCGGCTAACTCTACCCCACTCTCCAAAATTAAACAAAAGAAAACTAAACCACAACAATAAAAAAAAGAGACTCACTTAAATGTGAGTCTCTTTTAAATTATAATTATTTTGTATTAAATTTGAAATCCTCAGAAAAATCAAATGTTGCAAAGTAGTCATCAAGAGTTTCAGCTCTTCTGATAAGCTTGTGTGAGCCATCTTCGCACAGCAGGACTTCTGCGCTTCTAAGTTTACCGTTATAGTTGTAACCCATAGAATAACCATGAGCACCTGTGTCGTGGATAAACATAATATCGCCGTTTTCTACCTTTGGAAGCATTCTGTTGATAGCAAATTTATCGTTATTTTCACACAGACCACCAGTTACATCATACATATGTGTGCACTCTTCGTTCTCTTTACCTAAAACAGAGATATGGTGATAAGAGCCATACATAGCAGGTCTCATAAGGTTAGCAGCGCAAGCGTCTAAACCTAAGTACTCCTTATAGATGTGTTTCTGATGCATACAAGTAGAAATAAGCGCACCGTAAGGCGCAAGCATAAATCTACCAAGCTCAGCAAAAATAGCGATATCCCCCATATCGTTTGGTACAAGAATTTCTTCGAATTTTCTTCTTACGCCCTCACCTATAATCTCAATGTTTGCTGATGGTTCTTCAGGCTTATAGTCAACACCAATACCACCGGAAAGATTAATAAACGCAATGTGTACGCCTGTTTTCTCTTTAAGTCTTACTGCGAGTTCAAAGAGAGTACCAGCAAGCTCAGAATAATAATCGTTACTTACAGTATTAGAAGCTAAAAACGCGTGAATACCGAAGTGTTCAGCACCTGCTTCTTTAAGTTCAGTAAAAGCTTTTGCCATCTGTTCTTCAGACATACCGTACTTAGCTTCACCAGGGTTATCCATTACCTGTACGCCATCTTTGCTTGCAGAAAGGCTGAAAATTCCGCCTGGATTAAATCTACAGCATACTGTTTTCGGTACACCACAAACTCTCTTCAAGAAAGGTACGAAATTATAATCGTCCAAGTTAATGTAAGCACCCATATCATAAGCTTTCTGCATATCTTCTTCAGGTGTTACGTTAGAAGAAAACATAACATCAGTACCTGTTAAACCACAAGCTTCAGACATAATCAGCTCAGAAAGTGAAGAACAGTCAGCGCCGCAACCTTCCTCTTTTAAAATCTTAAGTAAATATGGGTTCGGAGTAGCTTTTACTGCAAAATACTCCTTGAATCCTTTATTCCATGAGAAAGCTTTATAAAGTCTTCTAGCGTTCTCTCTGATACCTTTCTCATCATATAGATGAAATGGTGTAGGAATGTCTTTAATAATATTCTGTGCTTGTTCAAGCGTAATAAAAGGTTTTTTCTGCATCTTAATCACCCTCAACTTCTAAATAATTCTCTACATAAGCAGAGATTGCTTCACGGATTTCATCAGTACCCTCTCCGTTAAGCGCTGAAAACGGAAATAATTTAATATCTTCATAATCAGCAAAAAGCTCATTAAGTCTCTCGAGACTCTGTTTCTGAGCTGTTTTCTTTAATTTATCTTTCTTAGTCAAAACGACAATAAACTCAAAGCCGTTATGATAAAGAAAGTTAATCATATCCATATCGTCTTTTGTCGGAAGATGTCTCATATCGACAATCTGAACTACAAGACAGAAGTTACGCTCCTGTGCAAAATAGCCCTCCATAAGTTCAGCCCAACGCTGTTTTTCAGCGTGAGAAACTTTAGCGTAGCCATAACCCGGTAAGTCAACTAAGCAGAACTTGTCAACATCAAAGAAATTAATAGTTGCTGTTTTACCAGGAGTAGCACTGACACGAGCTAGTGCTTTTCGATTTACTAACTTGTTAATAAGTGACGATTTACCGACATTTGAACGTCCCGAAAAAATAACTTCTGGTTTATCGGAGATTTTAAGCTGTGATGAAGTTCCTGCTGCGTGAGTAAACTCCGCTTTATTGAAATTAATCATACTCTCTCCCCTTTTTACTGCGTAACAGAAGTACTTTTACGAGTGGATTTATTATTATTAATAATCACATCAGCTTTATGCTTGTCTTTTAATTTAGCTGATGGCTTAACAGCAATTCTTAAAACTTCATCTATAGTAGATACAGGTATGAAATTTATGCTGTTTCTGACTGTCTCATCAATTTCTACGAGATCACGCTCGTTATCTTTCGGAATGATAACGTTGCGTATACCAGATTTGTGAGCCGCCATAGCTTTCTCTTTTAAGCCGCCTATAGGTAGAACTTTACCTAAGAGTGTAATTTCACCAGTCATAGCAAAATCGTGTCTGACGGCATTTAAAGACAAAGCAGAGTATATAGCAGTTGCCATAGTTATACCTGCAGAAGGACCATCCTTAGGAACAGCACCCTCTGGAGCGTGTATATGAATATCGAAATCTTTATAGAAATCTACATTAAGGTTATAGATCTGAGCTTTCGAACGGATACATGAAATTGCTGTTTTAGCTGACTCCTGCATCACTTCTCCTAATGAACCGGTGAGTTCAATTTTACCGTTACCAGGTAAAATTGCGCATTCGATCGGTAAAAGTGTACCGCCGACTGAAGTCCACGCAAGGCCGTTAACAACACCAATTTCGTCCTTTTTATTCTTAGAGTCGTCTATGTATTTTACAGGACCGAGTAAGTTTTCGATATCTTTATCTGTAACCTTGATAACTTCAGCAACTTCATCAATAATCTTAACCGCAGATTTACGCATAACAGATGCGATAACACGCTCAAGCGTACGCACGCCCGATTCTTTTGTGTATGAATCAATAAGCATATACAAAGCTTTATCTGTTATTTTTAAATTCTTTTTAGTAAGACCATTTAATTCAAGCTGTTTTGGCACTAAATGCTTCTTCGCTATAAAAAACTTCTCCTGGCGTGTGTAAGAATCGAGTTCGATTACTTCCATTCTATCTCTAAGTGGTGCAGGTATAGCATCATAGTCATTCGCAGTAGTGATAAACATAACGTTTGAAAGATCAAACGGCATATCAATGTAGTGATCGTGGAACGAATGGTTCTGTTCAGCATCAAGAACTTCCAAAAGAGCCGATGTAGGGTCTCCCTTATAGTCATTAGAAAGCTTGTCTACCTCGTCTAAGATAAGCAACGGGTTATTAACCTTGCATTTCTTAACGGCTGTTATGATTCTGCCTGGCATCGAGCCAATATATGTACGTCTGTGACCTCTGATTTCTGCCTCATCCTTCACACCGCCAAGAGCGATTCTCTCGCTCTTTCTGTTAATCGCTTTCGCGATACTCTGTGCGATTGATGTTTTACCCACACCTGGAGGTCCGACAAGACAAATAATCTGTCCTTTTGCTTTATCAGTGAGTTTTCTGACAGCAATCTGTTCAATAATACGTTCTTTTACCTTTGTTAAGCCGTAATGATTTTTATCAAGTTCTTTTCGAACCTTTGACAGCTCGATTTTCTCTTCCGTAGATTGATTCCACGGAAGCTCAAGACAAGTATCAATATATGTTCTAATAACTGATGCTTCGTTACTGCCATAAGGCATTTTTTCGAGCTTCGAGCACTCTTTAAGAAGTGCATTTTTATTATCTTCAGAAATAATCAGAGCGTTAATTTTATCTCTAAGTTTTTGTCCTTCGACTTCAGGAGAATCATCCTGTCCAAGTTCTTCTTCGATTGTACGAAGCTGTTCTCTTAAGAAGTATTCACGCTGTGACTGATCGATTTTATCTTTAGTTTTATCTAAAATTTCCTGTTCAATTTCTAGAATGTAGATTTCATTCTGTAAAGCATCAATAAGAGTTTCAAGTCTATCAGATACATCAATAGTCTCTAGAACACTTTGCTTTATATTATTATCAAGCACTACATTACCCGCAACGTAGTCAGCAAGCTCACCCGCGTTAGTGCTTAAACCTATTTTAAACAAAATATCTGCAGGAAGTTTAGGAGTTAAATCCATATAACTCTCGAAAGTTTCCTTTAAAAGGCGAACAAGAGCTAACTCACGAGCTGTATTTATGTGCTTTTTCTCTTTAATTGGAGAAATCATCGCTTCAATATGCGATTCGCACTCAACCTGAGATATAATTCGTGCTCTGTACTGACCTTCAACAACAACTCGTGTAATGTCGTCAGGCTGTTTTAATACCTGAATGATTTTACACACTACGCCTACACTATAAATATCGTTAAGTTCAGGATCACTTACTGATGCATCTTTCTGTGAAGCAAGAAAAATAAGCTGATCTTCGCTCATCGCCTTAGCAATCGCTTCTGCAGACTTCTTTCTGCCCACATCAAAATGTAGCATCATCTTAGGAAATACAACTAATCCTCTGAGTGGCAAAACAGGAATATTAAATTTTACCTGAGCTGCTTGTGACATAACAATCTCCTCAAAAATAAACGGCTGTATATAGTCACATCATGACATACAGCCGTTAATAATTTTTATCAAGATGCGTTGTTTTTAGTGGTCTTTGTGTTACTCTTTTCAGAAATATCTATATCAATAGAATTTCTTTTACTTCTGATGATTACTGGATCAGCGTTCTGAGTAACTGTCTCTTCGTTTATAATAATTCTGGTAATCGTAGGGTCGCTAGGAGTCTCAAACATTAAGTCTTTAAGTAAAGATTCCATAATACCTCGAACACCGCGAGCACCGGTTTTTTGTTCTTTAGCTTTATGAGCAATAGCTACGAGAGCATTCTTCTCAAATTCAAGTTCAACACCATCGAGTTTAAATAGGTGCTTGTACTGTGCAACAACAGAGTTCTTTGGTACAGTAAGAATCTTAACTAGAGCATCTTCATCTAAACCGCTGAGTGTTGTGATAACTGGTAATCTACCAATAAGCTCAGGAATGATACCGTACTTAACGAGATCGTGAGCAACAACATCACTCATCCACGCAGTTTCGTCAAGCTGGGCTCTGTCCTGAAGATTTGATTCAAAACCTAAAGTTGAAGAACCGATTCTCTTACCAACAATCTTCTCTAAACCATCAAAAGCGCCGCCACAGATAAACAGAATGTTCTTAGTATCAATCTGTAAGAACTCCTGCTGTGGATGTTTTCTGCCACCCTGTGGTGGAACATTAGCAACAGTACCCTCAACAATTTTGAGAAGCGCCTGCTGTACACCCTCACCGCTGACATCGCGTGTGATAGACGGGTTTTCTGATTTACGAGCGATTTTATCAATTTCATCAATGTAAATAATACCCTGCTGAGCTTTTTCAATATCAAAATCAGCAGCCTGAATAAGCTTTAAAAGAATGTTTTCTACATCTTCGCCTACATAACCTGCTTCAGTTAAAGTAGTTGCATCAGAGATAGCAAAAGGTACGTCGAGTGCTTTTGCGAGAGTCTGTGCGAGTAAGGTCTTACCAACACCAGTAGGTCCAAGTAAAAGTACATTACTCTTAGCGAACTCAATATTATCGTCGCTATTAAAAACTCTCTTGTAGTGGTTATAAACTGCAACAGCAAGAGTTTTTTTAGCGTCATCTTGACCTATTACATACTCGTCAAGAATCGCTTTGATTTCCTGCGGCTTTAATAAATCTTGCTTCTTAGCGCTATATTTTTCTTTTGTAATCGGTTCAAATTCATCATCTTCGAGAATTGACATACATAAATCAACACACTGATCACAAATATAAACACCGTTACCTGCGATAAGTCTGCCGACTGCATCCTGTGGCTTACCACAGAACGAACAACGCACGTTATTCTCAGGATTCTTTCCCGCCATAAAAAACTCCCAAATTATCTTTTGTAAAGAATTTTGTCAATAAGACCGTATTCGAGTGCCTGCTCAGCAGTCATAAAGTTATCACGCTCAGTATCTCTAGCAATAACGTCTACGCTCTGACCTGTATTAGCGGCAAGAATTTCGTTTAGCTTCTTCTTTGTGTGAAGAATATGTTTTGTGTGAATCTCGATATCAGTAGCCTGACCTCTGGCACCGCCTGATGGCTGGTGAATCATAATGTCACTATTTGGTAATGCATATCTCTTGCCTTTTGTACCGGCAGAAAGTAAGAATGCACCCATAGAAGCCGCCATACCCATACAGATTGTAGAAACATCACACTTGATGTACTGCATAGTATCATAGATAGCTAAACCATCAGTAACAGAACCACCCGGGCTGTTGATATAAAGACAGATGTCTTTATTTGGGTCCTGACCCTCAAGGTGTAAAAGCTGTGCAACAACTAAGCTAGCAGTTGTGCTGTTAACTTCTTCAGTGAGCATAATAATTCTGTCGTTTAACAAACGAGAGAAAATATCATAAGAACGCTCACCGCGGTTTGTCTGTTCTACTACATAAGGTACTAAACTCATGATTAACGGCTCCTTTAGAGTAATTTTTTATTAAAAAGATTATTTAATCTTTGCGTTATCTCTGATAAACTTCATAGCTTTTTCAACAGCGAGATCCTGTGAAATAGCATCTACAGGGAGAACTTCCTTAACCTTGTCAGCTTCCATCTGATAAGCTTCAGCAAGTCTTTCGTACTCTGCGTTGATTTCTTCTTCAGTAGCAGCGATGTTCTCGAGCTTAACGATCTTCTCTAAAGCGAGTCTCATCTTAACTCTCTTCTGAGCTTCTGGGAGATACATCTCTTTAACTGATTCAGGATTCATGCCTGTGTACTGCATATATGTTGAGAGATCCATACCCTGTGAACGGAGTCTCATATCCATCTCTCTAAGCATTGTATTAACTTCGTTGTCATACATAGCTTCTGGAATTTCACCTTCAACGAGTTCGAGAACTTTCTCAACTAACTTATCGTCGATATCTCTCTCAGCCTCATCTTCGAGTCTCTTAGCGATAGTCTCTTTGATTTCTTCTTTGTACTCGTCGAGTGTATCTTTATCACTTACATCCTTAACGAACTCGTCATCAAGCTCTGGGAGCTCTTTAACTTTAATCTCGTGGATAGTAATCTTAAACTGTGCTTCTTTACCCTTGAGCTCTTCTGAATGATACTCTTCTGGGAAAGTTACAGTGATTGTGAACTCTTCATCAGTGTTGTGACCAACGAGCTGTTCTTCAAAACCAGGAATGAAGTTACCGCTGCCAAGTTCGAGGTTGAAGTTCTCAGCCTTGCCACCCTCGAAAGCAACATCGTCAACAAAACCTTCAAAATCGATAACTGTTACATCACCCATCTGAGCAGCTCTGTCTTCAACAGTAACCATACGGCTGTTTCTCTCTCTAACCTTTTCGATCTCTTCATCAACGAGTTCATCTGTAACTTCTGTTGACTTCTTCTCGATTTCGATACCCTTGTAATCCTTGATTTCAATCTCAGGCTCTACAACACATGTAGCTTTGAATGTGAAACCTTCAGCAGAAACTTCTTCTACCTCAACGTTAGTTACAACAACGATTTTGAGCTCTGCTTCTTTAGCAGCAGCATCTAAAGCTTCAGGATAGCACTCCTGCATTGCATCGTCATAGAATACATCTGTGCCATACATCTTCTCGATGATGTTACGTGGAGCTTTACCTTTTCTGAAACCAGGAACGTTGATTGACTTAACCTGCTTCTTATAAACCTTAGATACAGCAGCAGCAAAAGTTTCCTTATCAACAGCTACCTTAAGCTCGTATGTATTTGTTTCTGTCTTGTTAGATGATACTAAATTCATTTTAATTTCCTCCTCAATTTTACACTTGTATTAATATACCACATAATAGCATAAAATACTATAAATAAATTGTTAATTAAATTCCTTAGCGCACTAAAATCGGCATAAATCCGGTGTAGTCGCAAGAAATGAGATGCATATTAATGCCTTTATATTCACCCACAACTGCATTTTTGTGAGTATGTGTACCGTGAAGATGCCCATAATAACACTCTTTTATACCATACTCAAGAAGAGTGTTCATAATTTCTTCGCACTCAACATCGCCGTACACAGGCGGATAATGTAGAAAAACAACAGGTTTTACATCATTTTGATTTACAGAGTCGAGAGATAATTTAAGTCTACCAACTTCTCTGTTGATAACTTTTATATCAGCATCTGTGTCAGCGTCGTAATACCAACCACGAGAGCCACAAATCACAAAGTTATCAACTTCAAAAGAGTTATTAAACAAAATCTCAATTGTATTGAAGTTATTAGTGCTTAGATATTCGTCAATTTTCTTCTTTGTAGCCCACCAGTAGTCGTGATTTCCTTTAAGTAAAATCTTTCTGCCCGGTAAGGAATTTAGAAACTTGAAATCCTCGTAGCACTCTTCTAGCTTCATTGCCCAGGAAATATCGCCAGCGATAACCACAGTGTCGTTTTCAGTAATAAGCGAATTCCAATTATCAGTAAGTCTTTTCTGATAATCCTGCCATCCATTGAAAACATCCATCGGCTTGTCTGTGCCAAGCGATAAGTGCAAATCAGCAATAGCGTACAAAGCCATTACTTTACTCCCAGTGCTTCAAAAACTGTGTTTTTCATATTATCTTTTTCTGTAACGTTATCAAATCTAGGCTTGAGACCCTTAAGTACAGAAATAGGTGCTGGAACTGCAGTGTTAGATAGTTTGTAGAGCATATCAACCATATCGAATTCATTCTCAGGTAAAACATCCTCAGACATAGCTTCTAAAACTGACTTTGAGAATTTATATGGACTAGCAGTTGATGCGATAACAGATGGAGTCTTATCCCCTGTTTCTTCTACGTACTTATCGTAAACAGACACAGCAACTGAAGTGTGAGTATCACAAAGGTAGCTCTGTGCATCAAAGAGGTTCTTAATTGTAACCTTTGTAGACTCTTCGTCACAATAACCGCCATAGAAGTTATTTTTGATTTCACTCTTAACGTTTTCAGGGACTTCATAAACACCCTCGCTCTTGAGTTTACTCATAAGTGAAGATACAAGTTTATCGTCGTTACCAGACATCTTGTAAAGTAAACGTTCAAGGTTACTTGAAACAAGGATATCCATTGAAGGTGAGATTGTTGTATAGAAATCTCTGTTCTTATCATATACACCTGTATTGATAAAATCAGTTAAAACATTATTAGAGTTTGATGCGCAGATAAATTTATTAACTGGAATACCCATCTCGCACGCGTAGTAAGCAGCTAAGATGTTACCAAAGTTACCTGTAGGAACTACGATGTTGATTTTTTCACCAAGCTCAACCTTACCGCTGTTAACCATATCGCAGTAAGCGTGAACATAGTAAAC
>JAFOED010000066.1 GCA_017380355.1 Ruminococcus sp.
ACATCAGCCGAGCCTATGGGTAACGATGTTATGCTTGAAGTTGCTTTTGATAAAGTAGGAACAAAGGTGCTTATGGCTAACTTCTGTAAAATGGAAAAGATATAAACTAAATCACAAAAAGAGAAAACCTCCATAATATGTAGTGATACGGTGCAGTGCATCGGATTTATACTACGACTTATGGAGGTTTATTTTATGGCTGAAACTTTAGATGCCAGAAACACAACTTGTGACACTTGTTCTAAGACACCTGAACCTGTCTGTATTGATGTTATGAGAGTTTATGACAGCTGTTCCGACAAAGATTGTCTTAAAGACCTGCGTGTTTATTTTACTGATTATAATCAGCAGCTTATCGATAACGCAGTAAACGTTCGTATCAAAGATACAGATGTTATTACTACTTATGTTGATATTGAGCCTGTACCGTTTCATCGCGGATTTTACTCTATTGATATGACGTTTTTCTTTAACGTTTGCCTTGATGTCTTTATGACTCCGGGTTCATCTCCACAACAGATAAGTGGTGTTGCAGTGTTCTCGAAGAAAGCTATTCTATATGGCAGTGAGGGAAGTGTCCGCACATTCTCAAGCGAGCTTTCGTGCGATGAGTTTGATACTCAGAAGGCTGTTAAACGTAATCTTCCTACAGCATCTGTACAGGTTGCTCGCCCAATCGCACTTTCTGCAAAATTAAAGCATAATTGTTCTGCGTGCCCTGTACCTTGTAAGATTCCGTCGTGCGTGTGCGAGTGTGTCGGTGGTGAGCTAACATGTACAGGTACAAACTCAGTTTTCGTTACAATTGGTTTGTTCTCTATTGTACAGTTAAAGCGTAATGTTCAGGTGATGGTTGAATCTTACGACTTCTGTATTCCAGAGAAATCCTGTGTAACTTCTAGTGATAACCCATGTGAGATGTTTTCTCGGCTTGATTTTCCAACAAACGAGTTTTTCCCACCTAACGTGTCAGATTTAACAGGTGACGAGACTCCTGCTTGTGGTTGCTCGTCGTGCGCAAGTGTAGATTAACATAAAATAAAAGCGGTGACTTTGTGTCACCGCTTGCTTTATATTCTAGGGCTGAATTTTCTGTTGAAATCCCAGTCTATTATTTTGTCGCCGTCTACGATAAAAGCTCTTTTTGAGATTTTAGCGAGCGGTAAATCTGAGTAGTGGTCTGAGTAAAACTCGTCTATTTCACCGTCGGGGTATATTTCGTAGAATCTTCTCACTTTTTCATCCCAGTAGCAGTTTACTCCGTCGTATTTACCGCTTTTACTGTTTACTTTTGATGCGATAACAGTAAACGGAAATTCGCTTTCGAGTGGCTTTAGTAGAAACTCAGGAGAGGCAGAGATTATTACGTCATCAGCTTTTTTCTGATTTATGTAAAAATCTTTAATATTATTTTTGTGTGTACCCCAGAAGTCTTTTACGTCTTTTTCTATATCGCAGTAAGAGAGAAATCTGTACATTTTCTCTTTAAACTGCGTTTTACTTCCGCTATTGAATACGTAGTATTTAATAAAAGCGAATGCTAAAGAGGGAAGGAGTAACAAAATCTTCTTGTGCCTCTTTAGTGAAAAGATATAAAAATCTTTTGTTGAGTCACCTTCATATATGGTGTTATCAAAGTCGTATACGTTCATATTTCCTCGCAATTTGATATTTTAATTCATTATACATAAAAAACATCTAAAACTCAAGATTTACAGCCGAAAAATTCATATTTTATTAAACTATATCAACTTATTTTGTGTTAGAATTTATCTATAAAATTATAAGGGGTAAAAGGCGTGTTTGGATATATAACGATTGACAAAAGCGAAATGCTCGTAAAAGACTACGAAGCCTACAAAGCCGTGTACTGTACTTTGTGTAAACAGCTAGGCAAAGACTACTCGGTTTTTTCGCGCTTTATTCTTAATTACGATTGCACCTTTTACGCACTCACAGCTCTTGCGTTAAGCGATGATTGCCCGGGGTTCTGTAGCTCGCGATGTCGCTTTAATCCTTTTAAAAAGTGTAATTACCTGAAAAATGATACTAAAGCACTTAGTTTAGCTGCTGCGCTCACTGTTGTAACATTCTACTACAAACTAGTTGATAACATTGCAGATGGTAGTTTTTTCGAAAAGCTTTTGTGCTATATTATTTTACCTTATGCTTCAAGCTGGAAAAAGTTAGCAAAGAAGAAATATCCAGAAATAGACGCGATAGTAAAAGAAATGTCCGATTCGCAGTTTGAAGTCGAAAAGGATGAGCAATGTTTAATCGATAAAGCCGCAGAGCCAACCGCACTTATGCTCGCACGAGTTATGGAACTTTTAGAAGATGACCCACAAAAACGTCGTGTACACCACAACTTCGGCTATTTTTTGGGAAAGTGGATATATTTACTTGACGCTGTCAATGACTTTGAAAGCGATAAAAAGCATAAGTTATTTAATCCCTATATAATAAAGTACGGTGACAGTAAAAAAGAGCACATCGACGAGATAAGACAGTCGCTTGATAACTGCTTGTCCGAAGCGCTTTTATCGTATAGACTTATGGATATTAAGCGTTTTGACAGGATCATGGAAAATGTATTATACTATGGTCTGACAAAAAGACAAAAAGAAGTATTAGAAAATAAAGAAAAATAAAGATAAACGGAGATTATTATGAACCCATATCAGGTTTTAGGAGTCAGCGAAACAGCTACTGACGCAGAAATAAAAGCAGCATATAGAGAACTTGCGAAAAAGTACCATCCTGACAACTACGCGCAGAGTCCGCTTGCTGATTTAGCAGAAGAGAAGATGAAAGAAGTTAACGAAGCTTACGATAAAATTTGCGAGATGCGTAAGAACCCTTCTTCGACAAACGCGTATTCTAATTCTTATTCAAACACTTACTCGAATACATCCAGCCAATACGGCGCGAATTACACCCACTCGGATTTTCCTGACATCAGACGTTTGATTCGCGAAGGTCGTCTTGATGATGCTTTACAGCTTTTAAACGGAATTCAGGGAACAGGAAGAAATGCCGAATGGTATTTTCTTATGGGTATGGTCTATTCGAAAAAAGGTTGGTCTGAGCAAGCTTATTCATATTTCCAGACGGCATGCCGAATGGATCCGACGAACTCAGAGTTCAGAAGTGCGCTCGATAACGCGTCAACCCGTCGTAATTACAACCCGTCCGGATATAATACAGTAAGCTCTGCGGGATGTTCGATGTGTGATATCTGTGCTGGCGTTATGTGCGCAAACTGCTGTTGTGAGTGCTTAGGCGGAAGAGGTTGCTGTTAAAATGAAAACGTCCGTTAAAGTTTCACTTGGTGGTATTATTGGCGCACTAAGCATTGTGCTAATGAGCTTAACATCGATAATTCCTTTTGGCACCTATGCTTTTCCGACTTTCGCTGGAATGTTACTGGTCGCTATTGTTATTGAACATGGCAAAGCATGGGCTTTTAGCATATACTTCGTAGTTTCTGTTTTATCATTTTTGCTCCTAGCAGATAAAGAAGCTCCGCTGTATTACGTAGCTTTTCTCGGCTTTTATCCGATAGTGAAAGCTATAATCGAAAGAATTAAGTCAAAAGTTTTGCAGTATGTTGTGAAATTTATACTTTTTAACATCTGTATGGTAATAGCTTTTTACTTGTCTGTTTTCGTGTTATCAATACCTAAAGAATCATTTACCATAGCGGGACACTATATGCCGCTTGCTTTTCTTGCTATAGGTAACGTAGCGTTCATTGTTTACGACTTTTGTGTGTCGAAAATCGTTGCCATATATATGCTAAAAATACACAATTTGCTTGCAAAAAAGACAAAACTGTAAGTTGAAATAACAGCGCTTTTGCTGTAGAATTATGATAGATAAATACGTGTAAGAAAGGAGAGAGGTTATGATTAAAAGTTACAGCTCGAAAATAGTCGCTTTTGCGTTATGTTTTACTGTGCTGTTGAGCACTGTAGTATTTGCTTTCTGCGTGTCGTCATTCAGCGCAGATGCTGCATCTACAGATACTCTTGTTACTATTACTGACCTGAATTTGCGTAAATCTGCGTCTACCTCTGCTTCTGTTCTTATTACTATACCTAAGGGTAAAAGCGTTGAGCTTTTAGCTGATTCGACGTCAGGTTGGGCGAAGGTTAAATACTCATCCTATACTGGTTATTGTTCTGCATCTTACCTAGATTTAGCATCAAGCTCTACTGCTACTATTAGTGGTAAAACTACCTCTGAACTTAATCTTAGAAGCGGTAAAGGTACATCGTATTCTGTTCTCACAGTTATTCCTAACGGTAAGACGGTTGCAGTGGTTGATAACTCCGACGAAGATTGGGCAAAGGTTACATATTCATCAAAAACTGGCTATGTCAGTAAAGAATATCTGACTATAATTTTTAAATTGGGAGCTGTTACACCTACAGAGCCAAGCACACCTACAGAGCCTGTTTCTCCAAAGCCTGATTATTCTAATATTCCGAAGTGGTACTCGTATTCTCTGACTGATTCGATTTTATCACACGATAACGAGATTTACACATCTCTTATGTTAAATTCTAAGAATATTGTTGTTGATACGAACGGTACTTTCAGGTTAGTGGCTTTTGTAAGTGGTGGAGCACCAGTCAATGAATATATCTCGTTTGAGTCAAGCGATTCTTCAGTTGCAAAAGTAACAGATAATGGCCTTGTTACGGGTGTGAAAAGCGGTACAGCCTATATTACTGTGACAAATCTTGTGACGTTAAAAAATGTTAAGTGCAAGGTCATATACAACACATTAGGTTATCTCCCGCATTCCACTTCCGGCCCTGCGGGCCACCTTCTCCCCGGGAGAAGGGATTGCGCCTTCGGCGCTGTAAACAACAATTTTCCTGCCCATTGCAAAACCTTACATTTTCTGCTATACTATCCGCAAAGAAAGGCGGGGATCCAATGATCGATGTTTGTGATATTCATGTGATGAAGCCGCTGCTGGCAGAGCACGGTTTTCATTTTTCCAAGGCCAAGGGCCAGAACTTTCTGACCCAGCG
>JAFOED010000002.1 GCA_017380355.1 Ruminococcus sp.
GATGGCCCACCAAAGAAGCAGTAGCATTTTGTTGCTGCTTCTTTTTATTTGTCCTCTTTTAGTTACTGATTATCTTTTACTATATTCAGCCATCGATGATTATTTACAACAGAAACCACACAAGAAAGAAGGAGTTTTATGAACGAAACTATTTCAAACGATAAATCAATCAGAAGAGTCTTTTCACGTATCGGGTTTGCGCTGTGTGCTATGCTTTTAATCGCGACTGCCTGTCAGTTTTTATGGGTAAATATCCCTTCCTACTTTTTAGGAACAGAAAACTGGTTCACAACCTCATCCTGGGGTGTGTGGATTGGCTCTTTCGCTCCACTTTACCTTATAGCTATTCCTGTGGGTGTACTGATTCTCCGTAAGTTACCTGTCGCAAACGCAGACACCCAGAAACTAACCACACGACAGTTTCTGACATTTATTCCGATGTGTATATGTCTTATGTATGCAGGAAACCTAGTAGGCACAGTTTTATCGCTCATCCTTTCTGGTGGACAAGCCCAGAACAACCTGCTCACATACGCTATGGACACTAATCCGCTAAAGATTCTGGTAATGGTGATACTCGCGCCTATACTCGAAGAGCTTGTATTCAGAAAGCTCCTTATCGACCGAACACGACAGTACGGTGAGAAAACCGCGGTTATTCTTTCTGCACTTCTCTTTGCTTTATTCCATCAGAATCTGTATCAGTTCTTCTACGCATTTGCGTTGGGTGTGATTTTTGGCTACATTTATGTTCGCACAAGCAAGTTACACTACTCAATAATTCTCCACGCTTCTATAAACTTCTTAGGTTCTGTTATTGCACCGTGGATTATCACAAAAATTGATATAGATAACTTGATGAAGCTTACTGACGCTACTCTGCCAAAAGAAGAAATGATGGAAATCATACAATCTGTACTTCCTGGTTATATGCTACTAATGCTGTACTCCACCATATTAGTCAGCATGTCTGTATGGGGTATGGTACTGTTAATCGTCAAGAGTAAGAGAACACAGTGGCAGGAAGCTCAGTCACAGCTACAAAAAGGCACAGTAGTAAAAACAGTTTACCTTAACGTAGGTATGATTATTTTTATAACTCTCTGTACTGCTGCTACTATTTATATGCTATTAAAATAAAATACCTAACACACATAAAAGTCGTACTTAAAAGTGCGGCTTTTTATTTTTATAAAAATCTGCTAAAATATATTCACTCCACACAAAACACATATTCGCGTGATATTTTATATTCGGAGGTGAAAACAGATGTACAAAATTTTACTCGTTGAAGACGACCCTGATATTACCGAACTGATATGTGACTACTTTAAAGCTAAAAGCGAAAACCAGATAGTAGTAGATACAGCAAGCGACGGTCAGGTGGGTGTAGAGAAAGCGTACGAAAATTCCTACGACCTGCTTTTGCTCGACATTATGTTACCAAAGCTTTGCGGATTCGAAATCTGCAAAGAAGTAAGACGAGAAAGCGATATTCCGATTATCTTTATGACAGCAAGAGCTGCTCAGAGCGATATGCTCACAGGCTATGCCTTAGGATGTGACGACTATGTAGTGAAGCCGTTCTTACTCCCTGTACTATTTGAAAAGGTGAACGCCCTTATCAAACGTTCTAAAGGACTCGTTAGACTTCCGCAGTTTCATTTGGGTAGCCTGACTTTAAATCCGAACAACGGAAAGGTTTTATCACAAGGCGTAGAAGTAACTCTGACATCGAAAGAGTTCTCAATTCTTAAAATTCTTTTCGAGAACAAAGGTAGAATCATCTCCCGCGAAGCACTAATTCGCGTATTGTGGGGATACGACGCTGATGTAGAAGAGAGAATCATCGATACCCACATAAAAAATCTGCGAAAAGCGTTAGGCGATAACGCAAAGCTCATCAAAACTATCCGATCACGCGGATACATACTGGAGGAGTAAATATGAAAGAAATATTCAAGAAACAAAAACGAAATATAGTAATTAAAATCACAGCCGTGCTATTTGCAGTGTGGCTGATTGTTTCTGCTGTTTTCTGTGCGATTACTCTCGAAACAGAAAAACAGACACAGCTGACAAAAGCACATAATGACTACAATTATTTAATAAATGCCACAACAGAAATTGCTCAGCCTTACAACGAAATGTGTCTGTACATACAAGTTTTAAAAGAACAGATTCTTGACACTGTCAGAGGGGATGCTGAGGAAGAAGAAATCACACGTGGTGCAGACATTGGAACATACGATAGAAATGTTCACATAACACTCGGTGAATTCCCGATTTTTGACGAAGATGAATCAACTACCGATGTCAACAAATTAATAATGGATACGGACAAAGAAATCTTCTTCAGATTTTCAGAAGAGGACTACTCAGAATACACAGGTAACGACGGAATTTTGAACTACGATGAATTCGTTGCTTCAATGACAGAAGACCAGCTCAGTAGGATCCGTAAATATCTTAACACCGAAATGGACAAAGACGGCTACTTTTATTTGCTTTTAAATAAGGATTGCTACTACAACCCTGAAAACGGACACGTATATCCTAAAACAATAGAAATTGTTAAGGCTTACAACGACTCTTTCGGTTTTGGCGTTTCAGAAACTGTAGAAACATATGACTTGAACCCGAAATTCACAGGCGGTCCTCAACTGTACAAAAGCACACAAAACGAGCCATGCATAATTGATGGTGAATTTGTTTGTAATAATTTTGCAAGTGAAGGTCTTATTGAAGACCCATTTGAAAGTCTTAACTATGAAACATACGACCCTGACACAGGCATCGTTGAAAAGACAGGATTATTCTCTTATCAGGTGCTCCAAGGCGGTACTTATACTGTTTCTACAATTGATTTCGAGGGTAGTGAACTCGCATTTGCTTATCACAACGAACAGCAGGTATTATATGGCTCAGTGGAAGTAATAGGTGAAGCTGAAAACGGCGATTTGGTTAAGATTCCTGACAACCCTGTACAGTATGTAATGAAAAATGTGAGCATACGATATGCAAAGCAGATTAACCTGCTCGATTACTGTAGCGATACACTTATTATTGGTGTTTGTGCTCTTTTCCTCTTCTTCCTCATCATCGGACTTATCCTGAGTATTATGATGTGTAAGGTGATTAAAACTCAGCTTTCAGAAGAAGAAAAACGCAGAGAAGTCACAAATGCTCTGGCTCACGATATTAAAACTCCGCTGTTCATAATTTCAGGATACGCACAGAACTTAAAAGAAAACGTTAACAGCGAAAAACGCGAACACTACGCCGATAAAATTATCGAGCGTACAAACGAAGTTAACGAGCTAGTGCACAAAATGCTCGACTTCACCAGACTGGAAAGGCTCGACAGCGATATTGTAAAAGAGCCTTTGGACCTCTACCTGCTCACAAAAGAGATTTCAGAAAAATTTAGCGACAGCAAAATCGAAAACGAAATCAGAATAAACAAAAACGGTGACTCTGTAATCACAGGCAACCGCGAGCTTCTCACTCGTGCGCTGACGAACCTACTAGAAAACGCAGTGAGATACAGCGATGAAAACACACCTGTTATCATCGACATTGACAACAGTGCTATAAGCTTTTCTAACACCTGCAGTTCTATTACACAAGAAGACATAAAGCACCTCACTCAACCATACTATCGTGGCGAGAAAAACCGACAGAGCAAAGGCAATGGTCTGGGTCTGTCGATTGTAAAATCAATCGTAGATATTCACAATTTCACGCTTGACATCACACTCAAAGATAACGTAATCACATTTATGATAAAATCAAAGTAACGCTCTCATTCCCCCTAAAAAGCTCTCGCCCTTTGCGAGGGCTTTTTTCTTTTGCACTTGAAAGTGAATATGTGAAATGATAAAATAGCCTTAATACTTTATTATGGTGATTGTTATGAAAAAGATTTTTGTTTTACTTCTTGCGCTTACTATGGCATTTTGTTTTTGTGCGTGCGAAAAAGAGGTCGAGCCTGAGCCACAGAACAATGCTCCTACCACTACAGTAGACCCTATGGGGATTAACTTCGGCTACGACGAAGAAAAAGGCGAATACGACAGATGGTATCTTCAGGGCACAGATGACGTTACGTATGCATATCTGAGCTTTGATGAAGAAGTTAGCGCTGACAACTATGTGTGCACTTTCACTTTAATTAAAAGCGGTATTGCATCAGTCAAAGAAGAGCTTTTCTTAAGTGGTGACCACCTTATAACATTGACTAACAGCACAACTCAACTTGACATCGCTTTTGAAGACAACTTTAATCTCTACGATTATGTAAGCGACAGTTACTACTCACGTGGGGATAAAGACGAGTATGACTCCTACTTTGCAGACAGAGTGTACACTAAAGAAGACGAGAGTTGCGCTATTGCTTTTCTCAGCGACTTCACATGTGAAAAGACACAAGCAGAAAACAAAGTGCAAGGCACGTGGGAAGTAACAACAAAAAGAACACTCGAGTGCAGTTTTGACGATAAAAAAACTACTTACAAGATAAATCTTAACGACGAATTTGTTGTACAGTCGATAGAAAACGACGATGAAATCTACTACAACGTAATCAGCGAAGACGAAACCTCAAATAAATATAAAGTTTACTAAAAAAAAGTCTGCCTTACAACAAGGCAGACTTTTCGTTTTCATGTATTCAGTTGATAATACACTTATCAGATTTCTGTATTGTTTAATGACACAAGTCTTTGTCTTATAGGTTTTACGGCCATAAGCGCTACAACACCAACAACAGAGATAACAAGCTCAGGAATCATATAAAGTGAGTTGTAAACGAGCGAATAAAGCGCAGCTAAAGCCTGACCGCTGAAGTTTTCCATCGCAAATGTTCCGAAAGAATTTACAAACGCTTCGCCGAAAAACCACTCTGCGTAACTTCCGTAGAATATCCAGCCTGAGAGGAAATGGCACGCAAGGCGGATGAGAATCGCTACAACCGAACCAAGTGCAATTGAAAGCGCAGGCTTTTTGATAGTATTCTTAAACATACCGCTTAAGCCAATAACTACATACGCTACAATGTAGTCAAGCAACGCCATAAGAATAACTGACCACCAGTTAAGACCCGCAAACGCACTGCTCATAGTAGCGCCTAAAATCATCTGCAGTACGCCGTATACAGCACCGCACAGCATACCCCAATTCACGCCATACATATACGACAGCACGATAAGAGGTACCATCGAAAACAGTGTGACAGAGCCACCGAAAGGCCAGCTGAACACCTTGATTATCGACAGGATTGTCGCTAATCCGATGAGCACACCGCTGGTTGCAAGACGTACATTTTTACTTTTGTTCTTCATAAAAAACACTCCTTTTAAATGCAAAAAACACCACACTTGCGTATGGTGTTAAAGACATTAACTACAACTCCCTACGCCGGCATTATCCGTATCAGGTTCGCGACAATTGTCGCAGGGTCAGGAAAGCGTCCATTCCAATCTCAGCCGACTTTTGCGTCGGCACCCCCTGTGGTGCTTTTTAAATTTTACAAGCATAAGAATAACGCACAGTTTTCATTTTGTCAAGAAAAATATGTAGATTTTTATTTTTCTCACAAGTTTGTTGTAAAGTGCTTTGATTTATATTATAATCAAAGCAACTCATAAAAGGAGAGAAAAATATGCAATTCAGTGTTAACAGCCCGATTCTGTACATAATGGTCGGAATCATCATCACGGTTGTTCTCGCACAGTCCGTTTTCTTCTTAGTACGTGCTTTAAAACGCGCTAAAGAACTCGGCATCGAGAGCAAAACCGTAAAGAAAACTATTTCATCAGCGGCAGTATTCACTATAGCTCCTGCTATAGCAGTTTTAGTAGGTGTCGTCGCTCTGTCAAAGAGCTTGGGTATTCCGCTTCCGTGGCTTCGACTTTCCGTTATCGGCTCTATCACATACGAAACCGTAGCTGCAGGTAACGCGCTCGAAGCTTTAGGTCAGAATGCCGCAACCACAATAACAGACCCGTCTGTTTACGTTACCGTACTGTGGGTAATGACTATAAGTATCGCTGCTAGTATGATTTTAGCTCCGCTTGTTACAAAGAAAATCCAGAGTGGTATGACTAAAATCGGAATGAAGGACAAGAAGTGGGGCGAGATTTTCTCAAACGCTATGTTCCTTGGTATGATTTCCGCATTCTTAGGCTATGTTTTCTGTGATGTTACGTACATTGCAGACGGACTTATTCAGGGTCTCACTCCTGTGTGCGTAATGGTCGTTTCAGCCGTTGTTATGGCTATCGTAGGACTGCTCGCAACAAAGCTGAAAATCCGCTGGCTCACAGACTACGCTTTACCTATTTCGCTTTTATGCGGTATGGCTTCAGCTATACTGTTCACACACATTTTCGGTGGATATGAAATCACCGCAGCAATGCTTTCGGAGGTGAGTGCATAATGAAAAAGAATATGACATATATGGATTCAGTGCACCGCTATGGTAAAATCTGGGGCATTGGTATTTCTATCCTGCTTATTTCATTCCCAATTGTTGTATCCCTAGTTTTCTCAGCAAAACCAGAGTGGTCAGCACTTGCAAAAGGCCTCTTCGCTACCCTTCCTATGTACTGGGCTGTAGGTATTATTGAAGTTTTAACTTACGTGCCTATGCTGGGTGCCGGCGGAACTTACCTATCGTTTGTTACAGGTAATATTTCTAACTTAAAGCTTCCATGTGCAGTAGACGCTATGGAACGAGCAAACGTTAAAGCTAACTCCGAAGAGGGTGAAGTCATCTCGACTATCGCTATCGCAGTTTCATCAATCGTTACTACTATCATCATTATTCTCGGTGTTATTCTCATCATCCCACTCACACCGATTCTCGAGTCTCCTGTACTCGACCCTGCGTTTGCGATGATTCTTCCTGCGCTTTTCGGCGGTCTTGCTGTCGTATTTATTTCAAAGAATGTAAAACTTTCTATACTCCCAGTACTTCTTATGCTCGTGCTCTTTATTTTTATCCCTGCATTAAACGCAAGCACAGTAGGTATTATGGTGCCTGTAGGTGTTGTGTTCACAGTAATTGTAGCACGTATTATGTACAAAAAAGGAATGCTGTAAACTATGATTGCTCTATATATTATTTTAGCTTTAATCGTTGTTTTTCTCGCTGTTATACTCATCAGAACCGCTATTTTCAAACCTAAAGCAGAGGTTGAAATTTTCAAAAATGAAGAAACTTTCGACACAGATAAAAGCATCGAGAACCTCCGCACTTTAGTCAGATTCAAAACCGTTTCTTACAGAGACAGCGAAAAAGAATCAAACGAAGAATTCGAAGGACTTATTAGCGCCTTACCTGCACTTTATCCTAAAGTTTTTGAGGTTTGTGAATTCCGCAAACTTGCCGACAGAGCCTTACTCTTTCGATGGAGTGGTAAAGAAAAAGGTAAACCGACAGTATTAATGGCACACTACGACGTAGTACCTGTTAACGAAGAAATGTGGCAAAAGCCTCCGTTTGAGGCAATTCTTGAAGACGGCGTAATCTGGGGTCGTGGTACACTCGATACAAAAGTAACTATGAATGGTATACTCTCTGCTGCAGAACACCTTATAGCTCAGGGTTTCACTCCAGAAAACGACATCTATTTTGCTTTCTCAGGTGGCGAAGAAATCAACGGAAAAGGTGCTGCTAACATCGTAGACTTTTTCGAAGAAAACAACATTGAATTAGGTCTTGTTGTTGACGAAGGTGGCGCTGTAGTTGAGAATGTATTTCCTGGTGTTAAAGCTCCGTGCGGACTTATCGGTATCGCAGAAAAAGGTATGGTCGACGTAAAATACACGACTAAATCTGCAGGCGGACACGCATCAGCTCCAAAGCCACACACACCTGTCGGTGTACTTTCAAAAGCTTGTACAAAAATCGAAAACAACCCATTTAAGTGCCACATCACAAAACCTGTTAAAGAGATGTTTGATACTTTAGGTAGACACTCGACCTTCCTGTACAGAATGATTTTTGCAAACCTGTGGGTCTTCTCCTCAGTACTTGCTCTGCTGGGTAAAATTCAGGGTGGTGAAATGAACGCGTTACTTCGAACAACTGTTGCTTTCACTCAGATGAAAGGAAGCGACGCTGCAAACGTTATCCCACCTGATGCGTTTATGGTTTCTAATATCAGATTAAACCCTGCTGACACAATCGACTCAGCACTGGCGCATCTTAAGAAAACAATAAATGATGATTCCATCGAGCTTTCTGTTATCAGCGGAATGAACCCGTCACGTATCTCACAGAGCAACTGCGAAGCATACGATAAAGTCGCTAAAGCGGTAGCATCTACGTGGAAAGGCTGTTTAGTTTCTCCGTACCTTATGGTTCAGTGCTCTGACTCGCGCCACTACGGCAGAATTTCTGACAAAGTATATCGTTTCTCAGCTATGGATTTAACAAGTGAGGAACGCGCTACAATCCACGGCAACAACGAACGCATCCGCGTAGAATGTGCGAACAAAGCCGTCGAGTTTTATATAAGACTAATTAAACAGTGTTAAGTGAATAAGCATAGAAAAAGCCTTACACCAAAAGGTGTAAGGCTTAATTTCTATGACGTGCTGAGAGGGACAATGTATTTTCTTCGAAAATCCATTCACGCTTGGCGACCACTGTGAGCACTCGTGGTACCCGCCTTCACGCTTCGCTCCTAAAAACAGTCCACCGGACTGTTTTCTTAACGGAGCTCACCCTCGTCAGGGTTCGAGTCCCGTTCGTGGTATAAAAATAAGCCCATACACCTTTGGTGTGTGGGCTTATTTTTATGGCGCGCTGAGAGGGACTCGAACCCCCGACCTACTGGTTCGTAGCCAGTCACTCTATCCGGCTGAGCTATCAGCGCAAGGTGCGGTCTTTTGACCGCAAGTGATATACTAACACACTTTTTTAAAAAAAGCAAGCGTTTTAGTAAATTTTAGTTAAAGAGTGCATAAAATGCCTTGTAAGCCATATAAATATCGGCTTTTGATATAATTTCGAATGGTGCGTGCATACAAAGAACCGCTACACCGAGGTCAACTACGTCGACATTCATATTAGCAACATACTTAGCGATTGTACCGCCACCACCGATATCAACCTTGCCGAGCTCACCGATCTGCCACTTAATAGACTCTTTCTCGAGCATAGCGCGGATTTCTGCCATATACTCAGCAGAAGCGTCAGATGTGTCGTACTTACCGCCGTGACCTGTGTACTTAGAAATTACAACACCTTCGTTTAAGAAGCTAGCGTTCTTTGGCTCATAAGCGCTTGAGAATGTAGGATCAAATGCAGCATTTACATCAGCAGAAAGGCACTTACTCTTTGAAAGTACGTGGTAGCCCTCTTCACCGTCAGCTTTTGCTAAATCGTAGATAAAATATCTGAGGAAATCAGACTGCATACCTGTGTTACCATCACTACCTGTCTCCTCTTTATCAGTAAGGTAAGTGATAACTGTAGACTCAGGTGTCTCAGTATTTAAAGCCGCCATAAGTGCAGGGTAAGCACAGCAACGGTCGTCGTGACCATAACCACCGATAAGTGAACGGTCAAAGCCGATGTCGCGAGTTTTGTAAGATGGTACAAATGATAATTCTGCTGACAGGAAATCGTCTTCAGTAATACCGTACTTCTCATTTAAAATACTCATAACGTTAAGAGCAACTAAGCCCTTTTCGTTATCGTCAGAGAATGGTCGTGAACCGACTAAGATGTTGAGATCCTCGCCTGTGAAAGCTTTGTTCATTGTCTTTGTAGCCTGCTCTCTGTCGAGATGTGGAAGCAGGTCTGTAATGCAGAAGCATGGCTCGCTTTCTTCGTCACCTAAACGGATATCAACTTTAGTGCCATCAAGCTTCACTACTGTACCGTGAAGTGAGAGTGGAATAGTTGTCCACTGGTACTTTTTGATACCGCCGTAGTAGTGAGTTTTAAAGAGTGCAAGGTTGCTCTCCTCATAAAGTGGGTTTGGTTTTAAATCGATACGTGGAGAGTCAACGTGTGCGATAGCGAGCTTAACGCCGTTTTTTGTACCGTTTTTACCGATTACAGCAAAGCCTACTGCTTTATCGCGGTTAACGATGTACACCTTATCGCCTGCATTGTACTTTTTGCTGTTATCGTACTCTGTGAAGCCATACTTCTTAGCAAGTTCAACTGAATATACGACAGCCTCACGCTCAGTGCGAGAGAAGTCTAAAAACTCTTTATAGTTCACACAGAACTCGTCTGCGTTATTCAGGTCATCCGCTGTATAATCAGCAGCACCTTTTCTCTCTTTCATCATAATTTCTTCTTTTAAAAGCTGTGCTTTTGTTTTTTCAGACATATATATTCCTCCTTGGTAGAGTGAGCCAAGCGAATCCAAATCAGATTTTTGATGGATTATTTTTGTCCACTCTTTGTTAAAATACTCGTGAATCCGTCAGGATTCACTGTGTTTTTGTCGCGATTGAGCCAAAAATCCTTGAATCAAAAATTCTACGACCTAAATTATAAGGGATTTCAGTCAATTTTGGGTGGCTGAGAACTCTACAAGGCTAACGCCTGTGGAGTTCGAAACGCCAAAAAGTGGCGAAAACACTATGATTTAGGCTGGTTCGGATTCGCTTGACTCACTCTAATTTTTCTCATAATAAAGCGATTCATACATTTCTTTTGCACTTTCGACTCGCTCTACATATTGTGCTGTTTCGTTATACGGAATCTCGCTTAAAGTTATTCCATCTTGTGAGTATCTGCTATCAGTAAGCCAGGAGTCGACATTTGCGATACCGCCGTTATACGCAGCTATTGCAAGCTGTTCTTTTCCGCCATAATGCTCAAGCAATATACTCAGGTAATACGTTCCGTATTTTATATTTATCTGTGGGTTTAAAAGTTCGCTGTCATCGTGGTCACTATCGTCGCCCTCGAGCATCAGCATATAGTCGTACGTTTCAGGCATAATCTGCATAAGCCCCATCGCACCAACTCCCGACTGTGCATCGGCGTGAAATCCGCTTTCAGTTCGGATAACTGCGTAAATAAGGGTTTCGTCAACTGAATATTCTTCGCTGTACTGAGAAACATACTCGCTGTAATCTCGCGGATAAAAATGCTCCATAACTTTCATCTTAATACCGCTTAAAGTATCAGTACAGAAAAGCAAAAGCAAAAATGCCACTAATAGCACTAAAATGAAGGAGAATATACTGCCACAGCAGCCATGCCCCTTTTTTCTTGATTTTTCGTAGTGTGCCATTTTTCACCTCGTAAGCTCAAAGAATACTCTTTGTACTTGCTCAGACAAGCTTATCGTATCACCATTGTTTATGATGACGTAATCGGATTTTTCGGTATAAAAAGAGTCGCGGTGCTGAGCGTTCACTCTTTTTTCTATCTCTTCATCCGACAAGTTGTCTCTTCTTTTTATTCTCGCTTTTCTGACGTCGAGGTCAGCTGTAACAACTAGAATTTTATCACACAGAGTGTCCGTACCACTTTCAAGAAGTAATGGTGCGTCATAGACGATTCGCATTTGTCCGCTGCTTTTATATTCATCGATACGGACTTTAACACGATCTATAATAAACGGGTGTGTAATATCGTTTAAATCTTTCGTATTTTCACTTGACGAAAACGCAATTTCTGCGAGTTTTTTGCGGTTAAGTGTGCCGTCCTCGTTTAAAATCTCGTGTGAAAACCTCTCAGCTAACAATGTAAGTGCAGGCGAGCCTTTTTCAACAACTTCGCGCGCAATTTTGTCAGCGTCGATTCTAACAAAACCATTTTCGCACAACATACTGCATACTGTGCTTTTTCCGCTTCCTGTAGGTCCTGTAAGTCCTAATACAATGCCACTACTCAACGTCAATCACCTCGAAAGATGCCGCACGGATGAGTCGGTTATAAAGCGCCATTCCTACACCTGTTTTCTGTGGGCAGTGAGCGTATACAGTAGAAAAACCGCCTAGTTCATCAACCTGTCTGAGAGCAGAAAAAAGCATCTGAGCCTGTGTTTCCAAATCGTCGCTTTTACCTATCGGTATAGTTTTTGCTTTTATGTGCTTAATATCCTCGTCGTAACAAATAGCACCCACGCACTCGTCTTTTTCAAACTGCTCGTTAACATAATCTGCGAATTTATCGCCTTCGCAATTCAAAAGTACGACCTTAGCTTTTGGTGCGTAGTGCTTATACTTCATGCCGGGAGAAGCGGCTTTTTCAGTATTTTCGAGCTTAAAAAGCACCGCGTTATCAACTTCAATTTCTCCGATAACCTCTTCAATCTGCTCAACAGTTACAAGTCCCGGACGAAGAAGTCGCGGTTTATCGGTCGCAAGTGTTATTACCGTACTTTCTACACCGACAGCACACGAGTCACCGTCAACGATAGCGTCGATAAGACCGAACAAATCATCTTTTACGTGCTGTGCGGTTGTCGGACTCGGTGAGCCTGAGCGATTAGCAGACGGAGCCGCTAAAACTGTTCCGCTTTCTTTTATCAGCTCACGAGCTGTCTCGTGAGACGGAAGTCTTATAGCTACTGTGGAAAGACCTGCACTCACCTCGTCAGGAATGACGTCTGATTTTTTCATAATCATCGTGAGTGGACCCGGCCAGAAACGCTCGGCTAAAGCACGCGCAGTCTGTGGAAATTCCGACACAAGATTAAAACGACTGATGTCATCAACACAAGAGATATGAACAATAAGCGGATTATCCATTGGTCTGCCTTTTGCTTTAAAAATCTTGCTCACCGCTTCGCCGTTTAGTGCATCAGCCGCTAAACCGTAAACAGTTTCTGTAGGCATAGCGACAACACCACC
>JAFOED010000067.1 GCA_017380355.1 Ruminococcus sp.
ATCACTTGCTGGTTCTTCAAAGACAATCGCTTACACTGTTGATAACACAACAGAGGGCGAGTGGAACAAGGTTGCTGTTATGTTCAACGGCACAAACGCAACAACAACACAGACTCTTAAGACAAACGTTGACAAGGGTATTTCTAAAGAAACAGAGTGGGTAATCATCGCTAACGATAAGCAGGCTGGTATTAAGAAGCTCGGCGAAGTTAAGGGCCTTTCATTCAAGCTTGCTCCATTCTCAACAATTATCGCTGTAGAAAAGGCTACTTACGAAGCATGTAATTTCGAGTCTGAATTCTCTACAGTTTATATCAACCACGTTGACAGCCGTACAGGCGAAATCTTCAAGACAAACACAATTATGGGTAAGCCAGGCGAAGGTTACATCGCTTCTGCTGACAAGGCTATCCCTCTCAAGTATGAGATCGATACAATTGAAGGTGACACAATCGGTAAGTTTGCTGAAACTGACACAGACGTTAACTATGTTTACAAGAACTTCGTTCCTGATTCACTCAAAGCTGAAAACGGTGATATTACAGGCGACGGTTACTTAACTATCGTTGACGCTACTAAGGTTCAGCGCTACCTTGCTCATTTAGATGAGTTTGACGATACAACAAAAGCTAAGGCTGACTATAACTACGACAAAGATATCACTATCATCGACGCTACTCTCTTACAGAGATTCTTAGCTTCAATGGATGTTTCTGTTTATACTCTTACAGTAAACTACCTCGATGATAATGGCGAAAGCTTCATTCCTTCATATACTAAGGAATTCCGTCTTGGTGAAGAGTACGTAACAGAGCCTAAGGAGAGCGTATTCTACGAGCTCACAGGTATGCCTGAAAACGCTTCTGGTGTTATCTCAGGTAACATTACAGTTACTTACCAGTACAAGTACATCGTTGAAGGTGTTAAGGTTCACGTTAAGCACAACGGTGACCTCACATGGGATCCATTCCTCTGGGCATGGGCTGATCCTGCAGATGGTGGCGGTTCTGTAAATCTCTACGATGCATGGCCTGGTTTCCAGATTACAGATAAGGACGAAGAGGGTTGGTACACAACAGAGCTCGACGTTCCTCCAGGATACACATACAACATCATTATCAACAATGGTGGCGGTATCCAGACATCTGACTATGTAGGCTACAGCGCTCCTGAAATCTGGGTTGTTATTGATGACGCACAGGCTATCAAGAACGGCACATGGATTACAGTTTACGCTGACAAAGAGTGTACACAGGAACTCCCTTCAGCTAAATAATTTAATAAAATAAAAAGAGCCTTCCTCTTTATGAGGAAGGCTTTTCTTTTTTGTATATTAGTTTTTTGGCTTTACTAACTGACTAAGCTGAGGTGACTTTTCTATCAGCCTGAGTATGATAAAACTGAGCATAATCTCAACTATAGCAAATGGCACGAGTATAATCGAGCGCCACATCAAAAGCTCAAAATACGGAATATTCATCATAATGTGCAACACGAGGGTGTTCAGTGGTAGTCTGCACATCGTAAGCACTACTAAAAAAGCGATTGATAAGCGCCACACTTTAGCACTGTGTGAGTATAAAACCAGTCCGAGTAAAAATCCCTCGAAGAAGTAGCACGCTGTGATTCCCGGCATAAGCGAGAATGAAGTCGGATTGCTCAGTATTATCGACAGAATGTCACCGAAACCCGATACTATAGCTGCACACACAGGGCCGTACAGGTAAGCGACGATGACAATCGGTAAAAACGTGAATCCGATTTTCACAAACGGGGCGAAACTAAGCGTGAAGTTGGAAAAAACTCCAAGCACGATTCGTAGCGCTAACATCATCGAGCACACACACAGTGGTCCGATTTTAGATAGATTCTGCGATGAACTTTTCAGTGTTTTAAAAAAAGACATAAAAAAACCTCCCTATCTCGTTATCACATAGGGAGGTAGTGTCCGTATGTAACAGCGGGATGCAAAGACCGCACCGCAGGTC
The DNA here is from genome assembly GCA_017380355.1 of Ruminococcus sp. Taxonomy (GTDB): domain Bacteria; phylum Bacillota; class Clostridia; order Oscillospirales; family Acutalibacteraceae; genus Ruminococcoides. Next base: position 1,989 of record JAFOED010000067.1, read on the forward strand.
ACCCTTTCGTTTTCGCAGCAACTCCCCGTCTGCAAAACACTTGACGCACGATCTTTTACTCTGTAATTAAACTTAGTATAGCATATAAATTTTAGTTGTCAATCTCAAATTACTCCGCCTAAGAAAAGTAATAGTAATACACAAACAGCGAGTAGTATTAAAGACACAACAAGCACTAAAACATATCTGCCTTTGTTAAGTTTGTTATCGCTTGTTTCTTTAGTAGGGATGAGGTGTGTTTTTCTCATCACAGTTACGAGTGGTTTGTAGAGAATAAGTGCTAAGGTTGTGTTTATACCGCCTTTGATTACGTTAAATGGCAGAAAAACCGTTGGCAACATAGAAACAACTGCTTCTCTCGGTATTCCCATATAAAGTGGTGTGAAGAGGTAGTTCCACAAAAGCATCGCTATTGTCATAAACACAGTGCCAACTAAAAGACCGATTACAGCACTGGTTAAAGTTTTTTTGTATTTGTAGATAAGGGAAGCAGGGACGATAAAAAACGCTGTGGACAGAATGTTCATCACCATGCCGATTACGCCTGTCTGGCTTATTGTGAAGAATTCGAGAACGCTTACGAGCACGGTTACGATAAATCCTGACAGCGGCCCGAAAATAAGCGAAGCAATTACGATAATCGCGTCTTTTATATCGCAGCTTAAGAATTCGAATACCTTTATCGGAGAAGTGAGCATTGTTGAAATGTATGCAAGTGCTGTCACTGCGCCTAAAATAGCTATTTTTTTCGTAGTAAACGATTTATCATTCAGAGTCTTACTTTTCTTAGTCATAAAAACCTCCAAAATAAAAAAGCCCCGATGAAAAAACATCGGGGGTATTATAATACACAATTATTATGCAAATCTTCTTTCATCCGGACTATACCGTCGGTTTCGGAATTTCACCGAATCAGCTTTCGCTCGTGGACTTTAACCACCGGTGGGGAATCACACCCCGCCCCGAAGATACTATTATTATATACAATTTTTCAGTTTGTGTCAATCATACACACGGAGTGTCCAGATCGAGCGCAACTAAGTCGTGGTGTGGTACTCGTTTTTCCTCAGGCGGTAGCTCCATATAATCACCGAAGGCGATAGAAAGATACTCATCATATCCTTGCATTACAGGAAGCATCATTCCTTCAAACTCGAGGTAAGTTTCCTTAGCAAAAGCAGATTGTGGATACTTTTTCTTCATATAGTACGGACCTGCGTATAGCTCTGTTGAGTACTCGTGAGTCTCAAAATCGTACTTTTTAAGCTGTTTTTCAGCAAACTTCCACACCTTAGTGCGAGCTTTTCGACTTCTCACAACTGCGAGCATAACCTTGCTTGCGAATGCTACTAACCCGCCGTGCTTTTCAGGTATAAATTCAGAAATAAACAGCGAGTAAATGAGAGTCCACATATACTGTATGTAACGAGCAAACTTTGAGTCAGGACATCCGTCTATAGGGAAGATGTCAGTCACAATGCCGTGTGGTACATCGATGTCTTTCTGATTCTCTTTTATCATAGTAGCGGATGTGTCAACGAGCGTTGCGAATATATTGCCTGTAAAAATCTCGCCTTCGTCAGTTTTGAGCATAAGAAAACGATCTGACTCCACCTGTTCTTTCCACAGCTTGAGCATTCTTTCCCAGTCAGGACGAGGCATAATTATGTCTATATCGTCGTCCCACGGAATAAAGCCTTTGTGGCGGCACGCACCGATTACACAGCCACCGAGTAAATACCATCTGAGCTCGTTTTTTTCACAGAAATCTTTGAAGAAAAGTAAGCTCTCAAGCTCTTTTTTCTGAAGTTTTCGAAGCGTTTCGCTATCTATTTTAATAATATCTGCCATAATACACCTTTTATTCTTCCCAGAAGAACTTGTCCGAAATCGGCTTTACTGTATTTTTCTTGATTGCTTCTTTTACCATTTCAATTCGCTCGTTTGCAGTGTTGTCGAGTTTCTTTTTCCAGAAAGGCATTTTAACTAAACCGACTAAAGTACCCACACCGTAAGAAATGTGTAGGATAGGGAATATGAACGGTAAAAGCAAGAATTGCCACTTAGGTTTCTTAAGAATAAGACAGCCTACTGTGTTTACGATGTTAAACATTGTATACATCGCCATTATTACAGCGAACAGTACTGGCTGTCCGAAAATAGCCCATAAAAGTAAGCTGAAAACTAAAGCGCAAACAAACACAAATGGAATAAAGTGGAAGTAGTTAAGACACTTAAAGCATACACCACTTGTTAGTCCAATCCAGTATCCGTTGCCGTATTTTTGCTTCATCATTTTACGCAGAGTGTTTCTGGTATGCTGAAACGAGATGATTTCAGGACAACAGCAGAATTTGTATCCTGCCATTCTCATTCTGTAGTGAAGCTCATTATCCTCAGTACGACCTAAATCCTCGTTGAAACCGCCGACCTTTTCGAAAACCTCACGCTTATATGCTGCGTGGAAAAGGCTATCGAGGTAGATTTTCTGACCTGGAGCGCGTCTGTAGTCAGCAACAGAAGAGCCAAAAAGCGACTCCTCAGCAGCTAAAAGTGTGAACTTCCAGCTTGACATACCGTCTGTGGTATTAGGTCTGCCACCGCCGACGATATCCTCGCCTTCACTGATTTCAAAAACGTTCTTAGCGACGAAATGGCGAGGGATCTTTGAGTGAGCGTCAACTCTGATGATTATGTCGCCCGTAGCCTGCATAAGCGCTTCGTTCCACGCTGTAGCCTGATTCTTGTTAGTGCTATCCACGAGCTTTACAGATTCAAAACCGTAGTCAGTCTCCGCGAATTCCTGCATCATCGCTTTTGTGTTGTCAGTAGACGCGTTGTCTACGAGAATAATTTCAATTTTACTGTGAGGATAGCTCTGGTCAGCGAAATCTCTGAACAAGCCGTTGAGTACGCTTTCTTCGTTGTACGCAATCGTACACAGCGATACTCTCATATCCTCATTTGTACTAAAATAGCTCATTTTCGTTATCATTCCTTGAGAGTTCAATAATCCATTTGCCCGATATACACATCGCTTGAGTTATATACGGAACAACATAAAGTAAAGGTAAAACAGTGATACAAAGTAGTATCCACGGTGTAAAAGACAAGAAGAGTCTAATTACATTCTTTGAGTTACCATCCATCATTTCTTTTGATGTTTTAAAACACTCTTTAACGCTGAGGTCTTCATCACAGAAAAGTTTAATAGATACAAAGTATTTTAAAGAGTACACAACAAGCCCTACTGTAGAGAGAATACATAAAATCCACAGTAATACCTCAAACGCAGGAACTTTAGTGTAGAAGTTAAGTCCTATTAAAATAAATACAGGCAAGAAGAAAAGTAACGCTGGTAAAAACATTCGTAAAATGTAGGAGAAAATGAAAGCAACTGATCTTGAGTACAGCCTGAATTTTGAAAAGTAGTACACAACATCGCTCATTTCATATTCTTTTTTATCTGTGTACATCATTTTTAAATATCCGAGTACAGCAGGACACAGTAGTATTACAAGAAGAGTAGTGATGCTTCTTATACCTACACTTACAATAAATTCTAAGGTGTCGCTTAGTTTAAATACATTTACAATATAAGTCTCAGTAAATGCTACACCCTCGATTATCATATAAAACGTAGCAAGCATACCTAAACCGATGAGCGCTTTGACTAATCCGTTTTCTTTGAGCGTACTTCTTGCTTGTGTGCGTACGATTTTTTCAGCAGACATAAATAATCTTCCTTTATGCAGTGTACATTCTGTAAAGTGTCTCTAAGCAGATTTGTGCGTGCTTAAAGAACTTGTCAACGCTTAAGCATTCGTTGGCATTGTGGATGTTCGAAATTTCATCCTTGAACACAGGGCCAAAAGCCACACCATTACCACCCAGAACTCGTGCGTATGTACCGCCGCCAGTAGAGTAGAGGTCAGGTTTCTCGCCCATAATAGTTTCATATGAGTCTGAGAGAAGCTTGATAAGGTCGCTGTTTTCGTCTATGTTAAGCGGTAAGTTGTGATTAAGTACCTTAACGTTTAAGTTTTCGTTAGCTGCAGCTTTCTTCACAATACTGAGTACGTTTTCGCCATTCATAGTTGAAGGGTAGCGGATGTCTATAGTACATGTAGCATAACCCTCGTCGATATGTACCGTGCCAACGCTCAAAGTAAGCGGACCTGACACGGAATCTCTCATTTTAAGACCCATCTTCACGCCGTTAGTCTGAAGTCCGACACATGACTCAATAAATGAGCAGATGCTACCTAAAGATGGGAGAGAGAAGTTAGAAGCAAGCAAGTCAACAAGAGCTACAGCTGCGTTATGACCATCTTCAGGTTCACTTGCATGCGCAGCCTTGCCTCTGCTTAATACCATAAGTCCGTCGATTGTATAGTAAAACTCAAAAGTACCCTTTTTAGCGTCGGCAAGACGTAAAAGCTGGTGATCTTCTGTTTCTGTACAGTCAAGAAGAGCGTACGCTGTGTCAGGAACAGCGTTTACAGCCTTACCTGAGTGAAGCTGAGTCAAAGTTGTGCCTGTGTGAGTATCAGCATAAAGCTCAAGCTGTAAGATACCTTTCTCACATCTGCAAATACCATATCTGTTATCAGGTGTGAAAGACATATCAGGAATAGGTTCGTTAGCAAAGTAAACATCCATATCCTGCATACCTGTTTCTTCACTTGTGCCGTATATAGCTCTTATAGTGTTTTTACCGATAACACCGCTGTCTTTTAATGCTTTTAAGCAGTATAGGTTAATAAGAGCTGCACCTTTATCGTCAGCAATACCTCGACCGTACATATAGCCGTCGCCGACTGAGAGCTCAAAAGGAAGTGAATCCCAGTTGTTTCCCGGTGGCACAACGTCAAGGTGAGCAAGAGTAGCGCACAGCTTGCCGCCACTACCAAGCTCTACGTGACCTGCAACGTCATCGTATGTTTTAGTGGTAAGTCCGAAGCTCTCAGCTTTTTTCATCATCCACTCTAAAGCAGGTGTGCACTGATCTTTAATGCCCGAGACAGATTCGATAGCGATAAGTTCAGTAAGGTCCGCAATAATATCTTCTTTGTATTCTAAAATCTTTTCACCAAAACTCATAATATCCTCCAAAAAAGATTTCATAAAATGTTATTTTACTTGATGTTGTTTTACTTTGTATTTTCGTCTGAATTTGCGTTTACAACTAAAGCCCTTAGTAATAATCATATACACCGAGAAGAGGAAAAATCCCGCAAATGTGATGTACATTCCGATTTTAAGGTTTGGAGTAGTATAAACAAATTCGATATCTGAAGTTTTGTGACCATCAACTCTGACCGCCATAAAACCAATATTGACTTTTTCAATTTCGACTTCTTCGCCGTTGACATAGGCTGTGAATCCCTTATCATACGGTACGCTGAAAAACAGCAGGTTGTCGTTACCTTTATTTTCTATTGTGGCTTTAAAGCCTTTTTTTGTGTAAGTGAAAGATTCACAAGCACTCTCATTTCTTTTCTCACAGTCAGTGTAGTAATCATTTATACCATACCTGAAAGTGTCTGTGATGCTAGAAAAGTCAGTGTACTTCGGATACGCGAGATTTTGTGGATTGTCCTCGTCGTTTTGCGCGTTTAAATAGAGGTACATTCCGTCTTCATATCCTGTGATGTCTTTATATTTTTCCATCTGATGCTGTGAAAGCACCATAGCTTTCATGATAGCTAAGTGTTTCACGCTTTTTGAAAGATTTTTAAACTCTTCTTCGCTCAAGAACTCGTCGTACATAAAGCCCATCGGCACGTAGTGTTCATTCTCATAAACCATAAAGCCGTTTTGAGTGTCGTAGTACTTGTAGCCTGGCATAATATGTGATCCGTCGGCTTGCACGAAGTATGCGTCATCGTCAACAGCATCGAAAAGGTACTTGACGGATAACAGTCCTCGTACTCCGTAGTAGTCAGTTTCAGGATGAGAAGCTACATCACGTGTAGAGCCGATTGTGTTATAGAAATCCATAGTCGACGCAGGTACTATACTGTGGAACGCCTGAATATTAGGTATCTGCCAGTACATTCCGATGTTATCCATCGTGTAGTAAAAGTCAGACCTCACGTCTTTTATGTCGTCGATTTTAATATCTTCGCCGAAATTAAGCGCGTAATCTATTGTGAACTCATCACTCTGGTCGGCTTCGCTTTTACCTATAAAGAGGATATATTCGCTGTAACCGACAGTTACTACACAAAGTGCGAGTGCTGTTACTCTTATGAAAAGCTCTTTATTGTGATGTGTGTATTTGACGATTAAATAAACTGAAATAAGACACAGTAGCGAAATAGCTACGTAAATCCAGAATCTCAGAGGATTGTCTTCGAGTCCGATACCATAGAATCGCTCTGTTTCAGTTTTGTACTTTTCCCTTAGCATCAGACCGATTGAGAGAGCGATAACCAAAGTAAGCGTTGTACTCCACTTGAAAGCGCGTTTGAAATCATAGTTTCTGATATTTTCGAGTGAAATAACCGTGCACAGAATCATCATAAGCGTCAGCATATAGAACCATCGTGCGTAGTAACCCTCGTTGAACGCCTGAAACGCAGAGTTTAAAATCGGAACTCCTGCCATAATGAATAGAACTATAACGAGTCGTTTGAGCCACGATTTTTTGTACATCTGCAGAAAGTCTATGACAAATGTCATCGAAAACAGCGGTAACCACAAAGCGATTGAAGCCCACTGTGAGTTTGAATCTGGTGTGAAGTTCGACCTTGCCGGAATATCAGGAGGGAAGAACATCGACTCAAAAATATGAAGGTACCTCTGAGGTGTGTCGTAAAGCAGAGCGTCGTATCCGACTAAAAAGTCGCTGACTCTACTGTTGTCAGTTATAGCAGAAAGTGACGGTAAAAGTACCACACAAGCCATCGCTACACCCAGCACACACTCAAAAGCGAGTACAAGAAAACTCCTGAATTCAAATTTATACGCTTTTGAAATAATTTTCACTAAGTAGTACACAGCAGTGAAAACGACCATTCCGAAGAAAAAGTAGTAGTTAATAAAACAAGCTGTGAATACCGCTAAACACATCACGCCTTTGCGTTTAGTATGCATAAACTCGTCAAGAGCGGCGAGCAGTAGCGGAAACACGATAATAGCTTCGTGAAAATGGAAGAAGAAAATATTATACAGTGAGTATCCCGAAAAAGCGTAGAGCAAACCGCCGATTACAGCGTATCTCTTATCGCTTACATATCTTCTTAAGTAGATGTAAGCTGTCATAGAGGATAGTCCCAGTTTGAAAATGAGCAGAGGACCGAAAAGGTACGGTACAACCGTGGTAGGGAACAGAAGAGTCACTAAAAAGAAAGGACTCGTCAGATTATAAAACGTGTAGCTACCGATAAAATTCGCACCTAAGTCTGTGATATTACTCCACGCGGTGTTACCTGATAAAACTGCATCGTGTGCAAGAATGTAAAACGGAATTTGTTGTACGTTAAAATCCCCGTAGTAGAGAAAATATCCTTTAGACGCAATAGTAACAGGAAGAACAACTAGCGTTGCTAATACGCACCCATAAAGGAACGCACGCAGTGTGAAGTTTTTCTTGTTACAAGAAGCGTTTTTTAGCGTCACGACAAAATTTCTCCCGATTTGAAATAGGTATTTGAAAAAGAAAGTTTTTTGTGTATAATATAACTAGCATATTATATCACACATATTTGTAAATTGCACTATTTTTTTATATTATTATGTAAAATATACAAATTATTAAGGAGAACACTATGGAGAGCCATTTTTTTGCAATAATGTCGCGTATGAGATACATAAACCGCTGGGGATTAATGAACAACACGAAAAGCGAGAATATATGCGAACACAGCCTTGTAGTAGCTATGCTTGCACACGCACTTGTTACTATCAGCAACAATCGTTTTGGTACAGAGCTAAACGCTGAACACGCTGCAATGCTCGGTATATATCACGACGCATCTGAAATCATTACTGGTGATATGCCGACTCCTATTAAGTATTTTAACCCGGAAATCAGCAACGCGTATAAGCAGATTGAACGCGTAGCGGAGGAGAAACTTGTATCATACTTACCTTC
>JAFOED010000068.1 GCA_017380355.1 Ruminococcus sp.
GCATTATGCGTGACGACATAAAAATCGCTTTTTTACGTCACGCAACTAGTAAAGTTAAAGTGGAAGATGACCTTGACTCTATTTCTACACTGGGATTCAGAGGTGAAGCGCTAGCTTCTATTTCTGCTGTGTCCAGACTCGAACTTATCACTAAATCTGAAAACGAAGATATCGGCACACGATATGTTATTGCTGGTGGAGATGAGGTTTCTTTTGATGATGCTGGCTGTCCGAATGGTACAACTTTTATCATCAGAGACTTGTTCTACAACATTCCTGCTCGAATGAAGTTTTTGAAGACAGATAAGGGAGAGGGAAATGCTGTATCGAATGTTATCGATAAAATTGCTTTATCTCATCCTGAAGTATCTATTACATTTATCAAAGATTCAAAACAGGTGCTTAAAACATCCGGTGATGGCAAACTTCTTTCTGCTATATATTCAGTTTTTGGCAGAGATTTTTCTTCTGGATTACTTGAGGTTGACTACGAGCTTAACGGAGTTACTGTAAAAGGTTATATTTCGAAACCGCATAACGCTAGACCTAATCGACATATGCAGAATTTCTTCATTAACGGACGTTTTGTTAAGAGTCGCACAGCTATGGTAGCTGTAGAAGAAGCATGTAAAGGCTTTGTGATGGTTGGAAAATTTGCTTCCTGTGTGCTTAACATCGGTATTTCTTTTAATGCTGTTGATGTTAACGTGCACCCTGCGAAGATTGAGGTTCGTTTTGTTAACGAACGTCCTGTATATGATGCTGTTTACCACGCAGTAAAAACAGCGTTAACTATTGGTGATACGCGTAAAAACGCTTCTTTTAATGTCGCTAAACCACAGCCTAAGGTTAATCCTTTTGAGTTAGCACAGAAGGTTTTCAGAGAACGCGATGAAGAAAAGAAAGTAATTAAACCTGCTGCGACACCTTCTGTAAGCGAAAAGAAGAATATTGATCCGTTTGCTTTACTTGATGTTGAAGTTAATAAACCTAAAGTTAAACCGATTTCTTTCTCACAAAAGGTTAGCGAACCTGATTTAGGTTTTACGTATATTAATCCTGAAAAAGTCGCAGAGCAGCCTGCTGTATCAGAACAGCAGGAAGAAAATATTCAACCTGTTGAAATTAAAGAAAAAATAGAAGTTTCACCTACCCCTATAGAGGAAGAACCTGAAATAAAGTTTGTTGAAGAGCCTATCGTTCAAGAAATAAAACCTCTTATCGAAATAGATGAAAACGCGTTTAGATTTATTGGTGAAGCATTTAAAACATACATAATCATCGAAAAAAATGATAAAGAGCTAATGTTTATCGATAAACACGCAGCTCACGAAAGAATTATTTATGAAAAACTCAAAAAGGACAAAGGTAACGGCTTTATGCAGATGCTGTTACAGCCTGTCTCTGTTACTCTCAATAAGATTGATTATGATTCTGTAATTGGTGATCTTGATGTCTTTAAACTCAGCGGTTTTGAAGTCGAAGACTTCGGCAACGGAGTTGTATTGGTACGTAGCGCTCCGCAGTATCTCGATAGTGAAGATATAGAGCAGACTATCATTGAGATGGCTGGCTACCTTTCTGATAACAGAAAGAGTATTCGCACCGAGCATATGGAATGGATTTATCACAACGTTGCGTGCAGAGCTGCTATTAAAGCGGGAAACAAAAGCACAGATCTTGAGCTTATTGATATTGCTAAAAAACTTGAGAATGATCCTACATTAAAGCACTGTCCTCACGGCAGACCGCTTAGCGTTATTGTTAAGAAGAGTGAAATAGAAAAATTATTCGGCAGGGTGTGATTTTATGGCTGACAACAGAATACCTATCGTTTGTGTTGTCGGGCCTACTGCCAGTGGTAAGACTTCACTTTCAGTGAAACTTGCTCAGGTTTTTGACGGAGAGATTATTTCTGCCGATTCTATGCAGATTTACAAGGGTATGGATATCGCTACCGCGAAGCCTACTAAGGATGAAATGTGTGGCATAAAACACCACCTTATGGACTTTTTAGATGCCGATAAAAGTTTTTCTGTAGCCCAGTACTGTGAATTAGCTCATGAGATTATTAGAGATGTACACTCTCGTGGAAAACTCCCGATTTTGGTCGGTGGTACAGGTCTTTATGTTGATTCATTGCTTAATAATATTACTTTTGCTGATTCTGATTGTAACGAAGAACTTCGTAATGAATTGCAAATTAAGTGTGATGAAAGCGGAGTCGAGACTTTACTTGATGAGCTTCGCGAATTTGATCCTGAAACTGCAGATAAATTAAGTGTCGAAAAAAACGCAAAGCGTATCATCAGAGCTATCGAAGTTTACAGAGTTACCGGTGTTACGATGAGTGAACACAACAGAAACTCGCGAATGATTGAGTCACCGTATAAGGTTGCTAAAATCGGTTTAACCGCTACAGATAGACAGTTTTTATATGATAGAATCAATACTCGAGTTGATGTTATGTTAAAAAACGGACTTTTGGAAGAAGCAAAAGAAGCTCAAAAATTCGAATTTAGTAACACTTCATCAATGGCAATTGGTCACAAAGAGCTAATGCCTTATTTTGATGGTGTTGATACACTCGAAAACTGTATAGAAAACTTGAAAATGCAGACTCGTCGCTATGCTAAAAGACAGCTTACGTGGTTTCGACGAGATGAAAATATAAATTGGATTAATATTGATATCAATGATAATGAAAGTGTTGTACAGCTTGCTGTTTGCACGATTAAGAAGGTTTTGTTTAATGAAGAAAACTAAACATCATTCAGAGCATAAAACACATAAAAGAACATCAGAACAAAAAGCTGCTACCAGAAAACTTACTTCGCGTATTGTTATAGGTGTTACTGTTGCACTTATGTTTATATTTATTGTGTTTATTTTTGTTACAACTAATTTTATGGGAAGCGACGGAATTATCACTGAGGTTACCTATAAAACAATTGCTCACGACACTATTAATACTACTGGCTTTGTCATCCGTGATGAGGAGTGTATTAAGAATGCATCAAATGGAGTGCTTGTTTATCAGGTCGAAAATGGTGAAAAAATAACTGCAAACGGTGTTATTGCTAATGTGTATAAAGATGAGGCAGATGCTGTTAATTACCAAAAAATCTGTAGTTTAGAAGAAGAAATCGCAGATTTAAAAGAACTCAACAGTATTATGGGTGCTTCAAATGTAGGTCTTGATTCTGTTAATAATAAACTCGACCAGCGACTAACTTCTTTTATCGAATGTGTTAATAAGCGTGATTTTAATGCGATTTCTGATAACGAAAGTGAACTTTTATCTGCTATATACCGAAAACAGATAATCACAGGTGACCAGAAGAACTTCGATGAGCAAATCGCTAAGCTAGAAAGTGAGAAAGAATCACTTGAAAACAACAACAGCGGCAGTACTTCTACTATCACCACAAAAGATTCTGGATACTTTGTTTCCGATATTGATGGATATGAGAGCGCTTTTTCTGTTGATGAACTATCACAGATTAAAAGCTCAGATCTAGAAAAAGTTAAACCTATTGAATTTAAGCCTGAAGATTACGTTGGTAAGGTTATTAAAGGTGTCAACTGGTATATTGCTTGCCCGATAACTCAGGAAGAAGCAGTTGCTATCAATCACTCGAATTCAGATATAAGTATTAGAATCCCTTATGCTACCAGTGAGTCAATTCCTGTTAAGGTTATTTCTGTTAATCAGTTTTCAAATGAGAAAAAAGCTGTTGCTATCTTAGAATGTAATTTTATGAATCCTGCTCTCGCTAAAATAAGAAGTGAGGCTATTGAAATTCAGCTTAATACATACGAAGGTCTTAAAGTCAGCAAAAAAGCCTTACACGACAGTACTGTTGATATTCAGGTTGTAGATACAGAAGGTAATGAAATTACTAAAGAAGCTAAAGTGCAAGGTGTTTACGTTAAGTACGGAGATCAGCTTATCTTTAAGCAGATATTTATTATTTATTCGGGTGAAGATTATGTTATCTGTAGCGAACAGCCGGGTGAAAACGCTGCTGTTAACGTTCCTAATATCACGTTGTATGATGAAGTTGTAGTAGAAGGAGATGATTTGTACTATGGCAAGCTCATTAATTGATGTTGAGTATAATTACAAAACTATAACAGAGAATATTGAAAAAGCTGCTTCTAAGGTTGGAAAGAGTGCATCTGATATTACTTTTCTTGCCGCTACTAAACGGTAGATGCATCTACTATCAATCACGCTATTTCACTTGGTCTTAAATATATCGGTGAGAATAGGGTGCAGGAGCTTTTATCCAAATACGACGATTATGATTTAGAACATGCTTCTTTGCAGTTTATTGGACATCTTCAATCTAATAAAGTACGTCAGATTATAGATAAAGTAGATTTGATTCAGTCGGTTGACTCATTAAAGCTCGCTAGCGAAATTTCTAGACAGGCTGTTTTGAAGAATAGAAATATCGATATACTTGTTGAAGTTAACATCGGAAGAGAAGAAAATAAATCTGGTGTAATTCCTGAAGCTCTCACTGAATTGCTTTATGAAATCAAGGATTTACCTAATATTAGCGTTAAAGGCCTTATGGCAATTCCGCCGATTTGTGATAATTCACAGAAAATTTGTAAATATTTTGATAATATGCATAAAATGTTTATTGACATTAAAGGTCAAAATATAGATAATATATCTATGGAAGTATTGTCTATGGGTATGTCTGATGACTATTATGAGGCAATATTGTCCGGTTCTAATATGGTAAGAGTCGGTTCTGCTCTTTTTGGAGCACGCAACTATAACATATAATTGGAGGTTAAACACATGGCTGGTTTTGTTGATAAATTTAAACGTATGTGGGATGCTCCTGATGATGAATACGAGTACGACGAGTACGGATATGGTAATCAGGATGATGAAATAGAAGAAACTCATTCTAGCAGAAGAAGTAGCAGTAGCAGAAACTACGATGACTATGATGATTATTCAGACCGTCAGCCTGCAAGAGAGTCTTCTCGCAGAAGCAAGGTTGTTAATATCAGCGCTACAGCAAAGCTTCAGGTAGCTCTTTTTAAACCTGAGAAGTTTGGTGAAGAGACTCGTAATATTGCTGATGAACTCGTAAAGACTCACACAGTAGTGCTTAATCTCGAGAATACAAATAAAGATATGGCTAGAAGAATTATCGATTTCTTAAGTGGTGTTGCTTACGCTAACCGCGGAAAAATCAAGAAGGTTTCTGCTAATACTTTCATTATTATTCCAAGCAACGTTGACCTTACAGGCGACGATTTACTCGATGAGCTTGAACACAGCGGTCTTTACTTTTAATGAATAACGAAGATAAACTCGTTATTTCTAAGGCTGAAGATACAATATACCTCTCTCAGAAACGATTTAGTCCTGTGTTTTATGGGTTTTTAAATGAACATGAAACGCAGATAATTAAGGATAATGTTTATCTTGATGAATCATGTGTGTTCTGGGGCGGCTTTGGTGATTCTTTACGTGTCATTTTTGGTGCAGGCGTTAATAACACAGACAATTTTCCGATAACAACTCTAAAATTTTCATTCAAAAAAGAGTAC
>JAFOED010000069.1 GCA_017380355.1 Ruminococcus sp.
ACGCAGAAAAAATCAGACATACAGTAGAAAGGTTACAAAAACGGCACGACAAATAAAGGGGTAAAACTCCCCACCTTATTAACTACGCGCCAGTATTCAGTTAGCGGATGATTACCTCACTAAAAATCATACTGAATCTCCTTTCTCGTTTGCCATATATTAAAAAAGCAAACCTTGTAGATAAAATATACATCGATACTAAAAATTTGTCAAGAATAAAAAAGAAACCGTAGTATTATTCTTTAATCGAACAATACTACGGTTATCTCTTTTTATATTTAGGGGAGTAAAATTCTAAATTAGAATTCTTATAAAGAATTAAATTATATACTGCATAATCGCGATGTACTGCAGAGCGCTTCCAATTACCACGAAAATGTGGAAAATCGAGTGCATATAGTGAATCTTTTTGCCAACGCCGTAAAGCACAGCACCGATTGTGTACGCAATACCACCAAAAAGCAGCCACCAGAAACCTTCCATAGTGATGTACTCAATAGTCGGCTTAAGAACAGCTACGATACACCATCCCATACCGATGTAACAAGTCATCGAGAGCTTAGAAAACTTCTTTAAGTCGATTGCGTTCAAAGTTGCAGCAAGAGCAGTTAATCCCCACTCTACACCGAAAATAGTCCATGCGATAGATGGAATATTAGGTCTGATTGCACACAGAAGAATCGGAGTGTACGTACCAGCAATCAAGAAGTAAATATCGCAGTGGTCGATTACCTGCATAACCTTCTTCGCCATATCGTGCTTAAGTCCGTGATAGACGCTCGACACGGTGTACATAACCACTAAGGTTGCGCCGTATATCGACATCGAAACAACTTTCCATGCATCGCCTGTTTTTGCGGCAGCGATAACACCTAAAACAAGAGCCGCGATGCCGAAAGCCCCACCTGCGATATGAGTTATCATATTAAAAAGTTCTTCGCCACGTGTGTAGTTCGGAAGAACTCTCATTTTGAGCGTAGTGCGTGTCATTAGTCTACCCTCTTATCGCCCCAGAAGAACAGAGCAACAGTGCCCGGACCTGCGTGGCTACCGATTACAGTACCGATGTCGTTAATGAGGATATCACCGTCGATATTTTTGAAGTTTTCTCTAACTAAATCAGCAACAGCGTTAGCATCATCGATACAATCAGAATGGCTCATATATACTTTGCCTGAATAATTAAGACCATTTTCTGCGTGTTCCTTCATACGCTCTACAGTTTCAACGATAACCTTTTTCTTAGTTCTGACCTTAGCTCGTGGAATAAGTTTTCCGTCAACAGCAACGTTCATCAGCGGACAAATCTCGAAAATACCGCCGACCATACCGCTGACTTTAGATACACGACCGCCTTTTACGAAGAAAGTAAGGTCAGTTGAGAAGAACCAGTGGTGAAGTCTGAGCTTATTCTCTTCTACCCAATCTCTGAGTTCATCGATAGTTAAGCCCTTATCTCTCTGTGCAGCAGCCTCATCAATTAAAAGACCATAACCTGAGGATGCAGCTAAAGAGTCTATAACGTAAATCTTTCTGTCAGGGAATTCTTCTTTTAAGTTTTCAGCAGCAGTTAAAGCTGAGAGATAAGAACCAGAAGTACCGGATGAAAGAGAAAGATGGATAATATCGTTTCCTGTTTCAAGAATTGATCTGAAATAGTCCTCATACTCACCGACAGAAATCATAGATGTTTTTGAGTCACTACCGTTTTTGAGTCTGCTGTAAAATTCAGCAAACGGAATTGTCTGACCTAAGTCGTCAGGGTACTCAACACCATCTAAGATAAAATGGAAACAAGTGTAGGATACGTTAATTTTTTCTAAATGTTCTTTTGTTAAGTCAACTGTTGAACAACAGCTTAAAATGTAGCTCATAAAAGCCTCCTGAAATTTAATTTACGCTTGTGATTGTACTACGCAATTAAGCATAAAGCAATCTACTCACAGGTTTTTATAATCTACCAAAAATTTTCAGATAGTAGAGTCGACAAATTAAGACTCTACTAATAAAAAAGCCAACTCCACTAACAGTAGAGTTGGCTTAAATACTCACTTTTTTCGCTTCTTTTTAATATGAAAGCTAAGTATAATGATTAGCTGTGCAGGTATACCGACAATAAACAACTGCCACCAGTTAGCACTGTAAAACGTCAGATAAACGCAGGTTATAAGTCCCCACACGATGCCCGAAATGATGAACATATTTATCTTATTGATACCCCACAAAGAATTGAGGACTAAAAGCACAATAAGTGATACAGGTACAGTGTATACGAAAATAATCCACAGAGGATTTCCGAGCAACCACATCACAATAAACGCAATCAGCGCCGCTGTCCACACACCAATAAACGCAATCGTTGAGATAACCGAACGGCTGTAACGACGGACTTTATGTACCTTGACTTTTTCGTTCTCGCTGTGCTGTGTCAGTATGTAATCAACAGTTACGTTAAAAAGCTCTGCCATTTTCTTGAGCACATAAGCGTCAGGAATAGCGTCGCCTCTCTCCCACTTCGATATAGATTTATCGGAGTAGTTGAGCTTTTCGCCGAGCTGTGCTTGAGTCAGCTCGTGTGCAGTACGCAGACGTATTATATTTTCGGCAACAATTTTCTTGAAGTTTTCCATTAATGCTACCTCGTATTATTTATTACAGACTAAAATTATATCACAGACACGTTGAGTAATCAACACCTAAAAAGTAAAAAAGCGTCGACAAAAAATCGACGCTTTTGTGAATTTTTTAGTTTTTCTTAAATAAGCACTTTCGCAAGAAAATCTTTGAGTCGGTCTGACTGTGGATTTGTGAAAATCTCCTGTGGTGTGCCCTGTTCAATAATCTTACCCTCATCCATAAACACAACGCGGGTAGCAACTTCTTTTGCAAAGCCCATCTCGTGGGTAACAACCGCCATAGTCATACCCTGATGTGCGAGCTCTTTCATAACATCGAGTACTTCGCCGACCATCTCAGGGTCAAGAGCTGAAGTAGGCTCGTCAAAAAGCATAACTTCAGGATTCATACAAAGCGCACGAACAATAGCGATACGCTGTTTCTGACCACCCGAAAGCTGTGCAGGATAAGCAGACGCTCTGTCTTCAAGTCCTACTCTTGAAAGAAGCTCAAGTGCTTTTTTCTCAGCAGCTTCTTTGCTGACACCTAAAAGCTTAATCGGAGCAATAGTTAAGTTCTTCATAATAGTCATGTGTGGGAAAAGGTTAAAGTGCTGGAACACCATTCCCATCTTCTGACGATGAACGTTAATATTAACCTTAGGGTCGGTAATCTCTACGTCGTCAAAAACAATAGAACCCAATGTCGGCCACTCTAAAAGATTGAGCGAACGAAGTAAAGTACTCTTACCCGAACCTGACGGACCGATAATAACGATAACCTCGCCTTTGTTTACGTCGATAGAAACGCCATCAAGTGCCTTGATAGCACCGTTGTTATAGTGTTTCTGAAGGTTTGAAACCTTAATGAGTGCATTATCGCTCATTCTTTCTCAGCCTCCTCTCTAACACACCGAGAAGCTGTGTCATAATAATAACTAAAACAAGGTAGATAACAGCAAGGCTGATATATGGAACGTAAGCCTGATATGTTAAGCTTACGATATTCTGCGCCTGCTTTGTAACATCTCGTAAAGCGATTACTGATACAAGAGATGTATCCTTTAAGAGGGTGATCATCTCGTTGCCAAGTGCAGGAAGAATGTTCTTAAAAGCCTGCGGGATGATAACGTACCACATAGTCTGTACGTAGTTAAAGCCCATCGAGCGACCTGCTTCCATCTGACCTGCGTCGATTGACATAATACCTGAACGGGCAATCTCAGCAACGTACGCACCCGAGTTGATACCTAAAGTAACAATACCGCAGACGATACACTGCCACTCTGTCTGTGGCACCATAATAACAAAGCCCATAATAAGAAGCTGTACCATCATAGGAGTACCACGGATTACAGTCAAGTAAAGCTTACAGATAGAATTTAAAAGTCTTAAGACAACATTCGGTTTCTTTCCGACAACAGAATCGTGGGATACACGGATAATCGCGATAAACAAACCGATGATAATGCCTAAGATAAGTGCACCGATAGTTACGATGAAAGTGATTTTAAGACCGTTTACAAAGAACATATAACGGTCCTGATATATAAATGTCTGATAAAGCTGGAATACAAAATTCTGTATCCACTCAGGAAGACCCAAAAACCATTCAGGCATGGTTTCAAGCCAACCGGAAAAAGAAATAACGGTCATAAAATTTCCTCTTTTAAACGCAAATGATAGGGGCGGTTAAAAACCGTCCCTATCGCATAAAGTCTATTTCGTGTAAATTACTCAGCCTTGATGTACTTAGCGAGAATAGCGTCGATTGTGCCGTCAGCCTTAAGCTCTTCCATAGCAGCGTTAACCTTTTCTGTGAGGTCAGCGTTGTCCTTAGAAATAGCAGCAGCGTAATCTTCAACAGCGTACTCTGTCTCTAAAATCTTGAGACCATCGTTTGCAGCAACGAAAGATTTTGCAGGCTCGTTATCGATAACTACACAGTCAACCTGATCGTTCTGTAAAGCAGCAACTGCTAAAGCACCGTTACCAAACTGCTTAACGTTATCCTGACCGAACTCGTCTGTACAGTAGATGTCACCTGTTGTACCAGCCTGAACACCGATTGTCTTGCCAGCTAAATCATCAACTGAAGCGATATCAGAACCATCTTTAACGATGATAACCTGAATACCTGTAGCGTATGTAACAGAGAAGTCAACAGACTCTTTACGCTCGTCAGTAACAGTAAGACCAGCGAAAACGATGTCAACAGCGCCAGACTGAACAGCTGTTAAGAGTGAGTCGAATTCCATATCTTTGATTGTGAGTTCCATATCGAGCTTATCAGCAACAGCTTTTGCGATTTCAGCGTCGATACCGATGATTGTCTGACCATCTTCGTCATAAAACTCGTATGGAGGGAAAGCAGCGTTAGTACCCATAACGAGCTGTGCTTTCTCTGTAGCGTCTGCGTCTGTAGTAGTTGTTGTGCCACAAGCAGCAAGTGATACTACCATAAGAACTGCAAGAATAAGTGCAAGAATCTTTTTCATAATTATTACCTCTTTTAAAATTTTTAAGTTTTTTAACAACTGCATACACTATACACCAAAAAAGAATATTATGCAAGAGCTTTTTGCATAATTATTCAATTTTTAGCGATTGTGACAACTTGGGCACATCTTTTTAGTGCAAGAGTATCAAAAAGAATAGGCGTTTATGCATTTTGAATGAATATATGCATATTCTGGTTTCGTTCAAATAAAATCAAGCTTCAGAATCTTACTATTATAAAATGCGAATCAATGCATATTTATGAGTTTTTATGCACAGCACACGCATAAAAAACCTCCCTGCAGAAAACAGGGAGGTACAAAATATAATATTACTGACCAAAAGCGGTGAGAAAAGCTTTAAGACGTTCTGTTTTCGGGTTATCAAAAATCTCAGGTGGTCCCTGCTCTGCGATAACACCCTCGTCCATAAAGATGATTTTATCACTTACTTCTTTTGCAAAGTTCATCTCGTGGGTTACGATTACCATAGTGCAGTCGCCGTCTTTAAGAGAACGGATAACCTTTAACACTTCACCGGTAAGCTCAGGGTCGAGAGCAGAAGTCGGCTCGTCGAAGCACAGAATCTTCGGATTCAGCGCAAGCGCACGAGCGATAGCCACTCGCTGCTGCTGACCGCCACTAAGCTGACAAGGATACATATCAATACGCGAAGTCATACCGACTCTCTCGATAATTTCTCTCGCGTTTTCTTCGATTTCAGCGAAGATTGCTTTCTTGTTCGCACGAAAATCCGGTCTGTTCTTAGCGAGAAGCTTCGGAGCAAGACAAACATTATCAAGCACTGTGTACTGTGGAAAAAGATTGAAATTCTGGAACACAAGTCCGAAATTCAGCTGTCGGTTTCTAAGCTCTTTTGCGTTAAGTTTCTTATCGGTTTTAGCATCAAAAACGCACTCACCATCAACGTATATTTCGCCGTTTTCAGGAGTTTCGAGAAAGTTCAGACAACGAAGTAATGTTGTCTTACCCGAGCCTGATGAACCGATAATAGACAGCGCCTCACCTTTTTCGAGTGAAAAATCAATGCCTTTGAGGACTTCTACTCTGCCGAAATTTTTAGTAATATTTTTAACTTCTAATACAGCCATAGTAACCCTCCTCAGTTCTTATAATAATCAAGCTTTTTCTCGATGTAACCAAACAGTAAAGTAAGAGCACCGCAGAATAGCAGATAGAATGCACCAGAATAGAACAACGGCCAGATAAGAGCGTTTACGCTGACGTATTCAAACGATTTACCTAAGATTTCTTTGTGCTGTGTGCCAAGGAACATCAGCGCGCCTACGATACGAACAAGAGATGTATCCTTTACTAAAGTGATAATCTCGTTGCCCATAGGCGGAATAATGTGCTTAACTACCTGAAGCAGTACAACTTTAAAGAAAACCTGCCCTTTTGTCATACCTAAAACGTGGCCTGCTTCGTACTGACCGCGTGAAATCGACTCGATACCACCTCTGTAAATTTCAGAGAAGTAGCAAGCGTAGTTGATAATAAACGCAATCATAACGCCAACAGAGTTTTCGTAAAACTGCTGACCGAACACAAGACCCGGACCATAAACGAGGACGAGTATTTGTAAAAGAAGTGGAGTGCCTCTTATTACCCACACAAAACATCTGACAACTAAAGAAATAGGCTTAATTTTGCTGGCGCTTCCGAACGTCACAACAAGGCCAAGCGGAATTGCGGCAACTAAAGTCACAGCAAAAATCAAAAATGTAGTGAGAAAGCCCTCTAAAAGTGTGAGTGTTACTGATAAAAATGATACAGAACCCATGGCTTTGCCTTTCTAAATTACTCTCTAAAACGACCCAAAAGGCAGGCATGGAGTACATGTCTGCCTTTTAGTATCATAAATTTAATATGCTTTAAAATTACTATACTTTAAATTACTTAATGAGGTTGTCTCTGAGATCGTACTTAGAAGCGATTGCTTCGAGTGTGCCGTCAGCGATAAAGCCTTCTGTAATCTCGTTAACCTTAGCAACTAAGTCAGAATCTGTACGGAAACCGATACCATACTCTTCAACAGCGAGGTCAAGACCATCGATAACCATAAGGTCAGCGTAGTCGCCGTTGCCTACCATTGCTAAAGCAACTGTGTAGTCAACAACACAAGCGTCAGCTGTGAGAGCCTTAACAGCCATTAATGCTGAAGTCTGTACTTCTGACTCAACGTAAGCAGTAGTCTTTAAGTTCTCGTCAGCCTGGATAGCAGACTCACCTGCTGATGCTTTCTCTGCTGTAAGTGTAGCAGCTTTAAGAGAAGCTGTGTCCTTGTACTTATCAGCATCAGCCTTACGGATAACAACAACCTGCTTGTTTAAGATGTATGGTGTTGTGAAATCGAGCTGTTCCTCACGCTCTTCTGTGATTGTGAAGCCGTTCCAGATACAGTCGATGTCTTTAGCGTTTAAGTTAACTTCTTTTGTATCCCAGTTAATCTCAATAAACTCTGGCTCAACACCGAGTTCTTCACAAACGAGCTTTGCATACTCTGTATCAAAGCCAACGAACTCGCCGTTCTCGTCTGTGTAGTTCATAGGATCATATACTGTGTAACCGATCTTGAGTTTGCCGTTTGCTTTAACGTACTCGTAATCTGTCATAGCGCTGTCCTTTGTTGCGTCTGCGTCAGCATCTGTACCAGCATTTGTGCCACAGCCTACAAATAAAGCGCTCATCATTAAGATAGCTAAAACTAAAGCGATAATTTTTTTCATTGTTTTTTCCTCCGAATTTTTAATGTGTTATCATTTTAGCGTATTAGCACGCTAAAGTCAAGCGTTGCAAGTTCCAACTAATGTGCAAAAAACGACAATGTTTTTGTATATTTTGCACTAAAAAACGCAAATCCACATCCTGTGATATCAAAATCGCAGAATAATACAGATTTGCGTTATTTCTAATTTAGAATTATATATTAATTTTTATGCGTTTAAAGAATTATATAAACTTTATTATTCTTTACTGGAATAATATTTAGTGTTTAATTTCTTATACAGAATTATCAACGTTTCACTCTACTTGGAGGTGAAAATATCGAGTCCTGTGCGAGCGAGAGTTCGGTCCTTTACTATTACAGCGACGCGCTTGATGATGCTCTGTACAAGTTTTTTGTCCTCGTCAGACACAGCACTCTTCTTTATAAGGTCAAACACCTTCGGTATAGAGTCCATCGACTTAAGCTCGGTCAGGGTCTTAATATCAGAGTTTTCAACTATACCACCTATCATTTTTGTTAACTGTTTTCGTTCATCAAAGTCCATACTCTCGATGAGCTCTTCGATAATCGCCTGTGAGTTAAGACCACGGTTAGAACGGGAGCGCATACGAGAAAGCTTAGTTCCAAGCACCATCCACGAGTAGGTCATATGCTGTTCAATCGAGTTATGCTTTACACTTTCGACTACTATCTGCTGTGTAGAACTGCACAGCAACATTCCGACAACTGACGCGTCTACTACGTACTTAATGGTTTTCGGCACAACGAGTTTGTACTCTTCGCTGTCGACAAAATCGCCGTAAAAACCAGGTCCGTCGAAATCGTAAACCTGTTTTACTCTGTCCCTGTATATATCATAAATATGTGCAGCTGCCCACACAGCGAGGTTACCGCCTTTTGAGTGACCAACAGAATAAATCGGTTTTTCAGGAATCGACTCCGCGATTTCGCAGATATATCGACGCGCATATTTCTGTGCAGGAATTATACCGACAGCCATATTCAGGTCTTCCTGCCATCCGACGATGGTATCATCAGTTCCTCTGAACGCAACAACGACCTGACCCTCTGGCAACACAAACGTACACGCAGAAAACTGTGTGCGTTCTTCAAGGTTAGTTATCGTTTTGTAGTACATCACCTTTACGTCTTTATAGCGCTGTGACATGGCACATTTATTAAACAGAGGTAAAAACATACTACCAAAGCACTTAACTTTTTTTACATACGAGTAAACTTCATTAAGAGTCGGCGCACTCGCTAAATTTGCAGTTGTGACAAACGGAGCTGAAGTAAGCTCCATATAAGAAAGCGTCGAAAAAACAAGGCAGTCGACTTCGTTTAGCCCATCGAAAGAAAACGGAATGTCACCTCGCCAGTCAAGGTAATCGAGCATAGTGGATTTTGAAGTTTTCATAACATCACTCCTATGCCTATATATTAGCACAATAATTTTGACTTAACAATATATAAAACAAAAAGGACGGTATAAAACCGCCCTTTTCGAAAGAGGAAATTATTATTGCTTTATTTACTTTTTATATTCAGAAAGTAGCGCCGCCCACTTTGCGCGTTCGCACACGCCACTCACTCCGTGTTTGTCAAGTCCCTTTGCTTTTTCAAAGGTTTTCAGTGCATACTCGGTGTTTTCTCCGAAATCGCCATCGAGTACAAGGGCTTTGCCATCTTTTCCCTTATATCCCTTTGCATAAAGCAAGCACTGCATAGTAAGCACCTGCTCCTTTTTGTTCTTCAGAGAGTCACGCCACAGTTTTGACATTTTTATATTGTATGTAGAGAACTTGATTTTCGGCTCTGCCTTATAAGAAGGTCTACACGCACACGCAACCTGTGACATATATCGTGTACAGCGTTTTACTTCGCCGTTTTTTGTAGAGCCTGTGTTACCCTCTATGGTCGTAAGTGTACCGTCATTGTTCACTGACTCAATAATACCTATGTGGTCGAGTGAATACATACCGCTAATCCACGTAGACTTTGCATCTGACCAGTGAAAAATCACGATGTCGCCTTTTTTGTAATTTTTAGTGACGAGTTTTCCTGCGTTTTTAAAATACCACGCCTGACATCCTACATTCGCAGTTTTTACGTAGAGCATATCGGACGCGTTAAGTTTATAAAATAACCACTGAATAAAAACTTCGCACCAGTCAAACTCAGACCCGCTGACATCCGTGCCGTAGTACCATTTATTATACTTACAGCGTTTTACGTCTGTCGCTTTTGTACCAATCTGCGAGCGTGCAAGCTCAAGCACCTGAGACGCTGTTATTTTTGCCATCTTATCACTCCTCACTCTTTTTTAAGTATTCAAGGAAGCGCTGTGCTCGTAGTGCGTTTTTTGAGTAGCTGTTGTTGTACCAGAAACCAACCACAATAACAGCTATTTCAACCACAGTTTCAACGCACATCAGAATAAAACTTTCGTCGGTTTTTATTACATCGACGCCGAACTTCTCTAAAAAGAAATTCACAATCACAATTAAAATAAGCACAGTACGCACAATTGTAGATTTACTGATTTTCATACCATTCTCCTTTACAAAAACATAAGCATAGCGCTCACAATCGCTCCACCTAAAGCAGCACCGATTGCGGCAAAAACGCTGTTTTTTATAACGTTGAAATTATTACTCGGGACCTGTTCGAGTCGCTCGAGTCTTTCGTTTAAGTCATTCTGGAGCTTTGCCATATGCTTCATATTAGTAGCCATAATACCGACGTTTTTGACTAGTTCGTGCATCTGGGCGCTTGTTTTTTCCAGCATAAGAATACGGTTATTAAGGCGTTTGTGTTCATCCTCCATACGTCTGACGTACTCGTTGTGCTCGGTACGTGAAATATAGTTATTATCCATTCACGTCACCTACTCTATCGGCTCGTTAACAGTGATAACTGATGTTTCGTCGATACCCCACGCAGATAAACGTATATAAGCCAAATCTGCACCATAGTCGATATAAAAACGAGTAAGGTTACCGTCACTGTCAAAAACAGGATTCATAGCTGTCTGTGATGAGGTTATACTGAATCCTGTAATCGGTGTTTTGTCGGCTTTGTATACGCCAATTATGTTGCCGTAGCTTTGTTCGTCAGGCATTGTGACATTCTTTAAATATATCGTACTGCCCGAAGCACATGGGATAAAGCCTGTAGTATAAGAATTTGCATCTGTACTTTCATTACCACCACGTAAATAGATACCCTTGGTGTAGCCTACTTCTTCAAGCACGTTAGTATAAGATGGTATATCAGGAATTTCACCCGATATTTTTGGAATAATGCTCTCAAAAAGAGAAATGAGCTGTGGTACATAAAATATGTCTTCAACACAACTGCAAGAGCATTCTACCGCGATACAAGTTCACATATGACTTTCTTCTACGGAAGAATTCTGGTTGCCCTTACCTGGTATGAATATCTTACAGGCGAGGATGC
>JAFOED010000070.1 GCA_017380355.1 Ruminococcus sp.
AGCCTGAAGTAGAAAAAGAAGCAGTAGCAGAAACTGTTGAAACAGAAGTTGTAGCTGAAGAGACTAACAACGAAATTTCTGAATAAGAATTAAACTAGACGGGGCGGACTTTGTTCGCCTCGTTTTGGACTAAAACTATATAGAAAATTTGTGTGAACTAACTCACAAAAAGGAGGTGCACTATGTCGTCAGGAAAAATTATAGTAAAAGGTGCACGTGAACATAATTTAAAGAATATCGACGTCGAGATTCCTCGTGATAAACTCGTTGTTATGACGGGACTTTCGGGTTCCGGTAAGTCGTCACTCGCTTTTGACACTATCTACGCCGAAGGTCAGCGTCGCTATGTCGAGAGCCTTTCGTCATACGCGAGAATGTTTCTGGGACAGATGGAGAAGCCTTCTGTTGATTCTATCGACGGCTTGTCTCCTGCGATTTCTATCGACCAGAAAACAACATCGAAGAACCCTCGTTCTACTGTCGGCACAGTAACCGAGATTTACGACTACCTGCGACTTTTGTACGCAAGAGTTGGTGTGCCTCACTGTCCTGTCTGCGGTAAAGTTATCGTTCAGCAGACAGTTGATCAGATTTGCGACAAGGTTATGGAACTCGAAAAAGGAACGAAGATTCAGATTCTCGCTCCGGTAGTCCGTGGTAAAAAAGGCGAGCACAAAAAAGAGTTCGAAAACGCGAAGAAAAGCGGTTTTGCGCGAGTCAGGGTCGACGGAATTATCTACGACTTGTTCGAAGAAATAATTCTTGAAAAGAATAAAAAACACACTATCGAAATAATTGTTGACCGACTCGTTGTGGGTGAGGGGATACAGTCGCGACTCGCTGACAGCATCGAAGTATGCTCAAAACTTGCGCACGGAATCATCGTTGTAAACATCTTAAACGGCGAGGATATCACTTTTTCACAGAACTACGCGTGTCCTGAACACGGCGTCAGTATCGAAGAACTCACTCCTCGAATGTTCTCGTTTAATAACCCGTTTGGTGCATGCCCGAAGTGTACGGGTCTTGGTGTTTTCCTACGCGTTGACCCTAAGCGTATAATTCCAGATAAGAATAAAAGTATAAATGATGGCGGACTTAAAGGCTCTGGTTGGGCGCTTGAAGGTAACTCGATTGCGCTTATGTACCTCGAGGGACTTGCAGAAAAATATAACTTCTCGCTCGACACTCCGATTAAGTACCTGAGTGACGAAGTTGTTGATAAAATCCTGTATGGCACAAATGGCGAAGAGATAAAACTCGTCAGAAAAGGTATGTGGAAAGCAGGCGAATTCTATAAGGATTTCGAGGGTATTATCCCGAATCTCGAGCGTCGATTCAAAGAAACAGGTAGTGCATGGATTAAAGAAGAAATTCAGAGTTTTATGACCGAGATTCCGTGTGACGAATGTGGCGGAAAGAGACTTTCTCCAATGAGCCTTTGCGTCACTGTAGGCGGTGTTAACATCTCTGATTTATGTGATATGTCCGTCGCAAATATCATCGATTTTGTGGACAAACTCGAGCTTGACGAAACAAAAACGATGATAGCAAAGCCGATTTTAACGGAGATTAAATCCCGTCTTAGTTTTCTCTCAAGCGTCGGTCTTTCGTATCTTACGCTTTCTCGTAGTGCAGGCACTCTCTCGGGTGGCGAAAGCCAGCGTATTCGTCTTGCGACTCAGATTGGTAGCTCGCTTATGGGTGTGCTGTACATCCTCGACGAGCCAAGTATCGGTCTGCACCAGAGGGATAATTCGAAGCTCTTAGACACCTTAAAACACCTGCGTGATATCGGAAACACCGTAATTGTAGTTGAACACGACGAGGATACGATGCGAGCTGCTGACCATATTATTGATATTGGTCCTGGTGCAGGTGTGCACGGTGGTGAGATTGTCGCACAGGGTACTGTCGATGAGATTATAAAGTGCGAAAAGTCTATCACAGGTCAGTATTTAAGCTCAAAAAGAGCTATTCCTGTACCTCAAATGCGCCGTAAAGGTAACGGAAACTTCCTGACTATTAAGGGCGCTAGTCAGAACAATCTGAAGAATATTAATGTTAAAATTCCTTTAGGGAAATTTGTTTGTGTCACAGGTGTGTCAGGTTCAGGTAAATCATCACTCATAAACGAGATTTTATATAAGTATCTTGCTGCAAATTTAAATAAAGCAAAAACCACTCCTGGTGACTTCAAAGAGATTACCGGACTTGAGCATCTCGACAAGGTTATCGCGATTGACCAGAGTCCTATCGGACGCACACCACGCTCAAATCCTGCGACTTACACGGGAGTTTTCACCGATATACGCGAGCTTTTCGCTTCTACTAATGATGCGAAAATGCGTGGATATAACGCGGGTCGTTTCTCCTTTAATGTAAAAGGGGGTAGATGCGAAGCGTGTCAGGGTGATGGTATTTTAAAAATAGAAATGCATTTTCTTCCTGATATCTACGTTCCGTGTGAAGTCTGTAAAGGCAAGCGATACAACCGCGAAACCTTAGAGGTTAAGTATAAAGGTAAAACGATTTACGACGTGCTCGAAATGACGGTAGAAGAGGGACTTGAATTCTTCAAAAATATGCCGAAAATTGCCAGAAAGCTCCAGACTCTCTATGATGTAGGTCTCGGCTACATCAAAATCGGACAGCCTGCGACTACTCTCTCTGGTGGTGAAGCACAGCGAGTTAAACTCTCAACAGAGCTGTCAAAGCGTGCTACAGGCAAGACTGTGTACATCCTCGATGAACCGACAACGGGACTTCATATCGCCGATGTTCACAAACTCACCGAAGTGCTTCAGAAACTTGTTGACACCGGAAATACAGTAATTGTAATTGAGCACAACCTCGATTTAATTAAAACTGCAGACCACATCATAGACCTCGGTCCTGAGGGTGGTAGTGACGGTGGTTTAGTTGTTGCGAGCGGTACCCCTGAACAGGTAGTAAAAGTTAAAGAATCCTACACCGGACAGTACCTATTACCGCTTTTAAAATAAAATTTTATAGTTTTTTTCAAAAAGTTGCATAGAAATATGCAACTTTTTTTGTTTTTTCAGGTTAAGTAGGAGGTGTTTTTTATGATAAATATTATTTCTGGAATAATGGCTATTCCGGAAGACGAGAGATTTATCGGTTTTGTCGGCGATAATCTCCACACTAAGCGTCAGTTTTTAGTACACAATATAACGGACGAAAACTGCGTTTACAGAATGTACCTGACTTTTAACGATGGTACAGTTAACTACTTTGTACTCGACAGCGAAGTAGTTGATAATAGCTCGACACTCCTGACCTGGAATATTTTAGAAGAACATATTTTTAAAAGCGGTACAGTAAAAGCTCAGATTAAAGCGATTGCACAAGACGGAGAAATCTACCACACAAATACGGATTTCTTTCTTGTAGGTGCAACAGCGGAGTATTCAGATGGATTCAGAAACAGCGACAACTCTGAGTTCCTTGAGTATGAAAAAAGACTCAACGAAATCCTAGCACAGATTAATTCGGGTGAGCTTGAAGTGGTCACTCAGGACAGAAAGATTGCGGGTAATAATCTTAAGAAAGATATATCCGTTAAAATGTTGTGTGATTCACTGAAAACTTATCCGGTAATAAAACTTACCGACGAGCCAACTAAAGACACAGTAGGAAAACTAAATCAGCTGGCATATTCGAGAACCACACAAAATGGCATTGATTTTATTAACAAACTGTACGTGTGTTATGCAATTGTCGGTTCCAAATATATGTGGGATGAGATATCAGGCGGATTTAGCGGTACACAAAGTGGTAATGCGGATCTCAGTAACTACGCAACAAAAGCGTACGTCGATTCAGTAATCGATAGCCTGAAATCCGATATTGCTTATGAACCCGAATTTGAC
>JAFOED010000071.1 GCA_017380355.1 Ruminococcus sp.
ACTACTGTCATCACTACTCTTCCACCCGGAGAAGCTAAAAATGATAAAAATCCATTTCTCTTCATAAGAACCTACAATAATTTTTTATAATTATGACATATTCCTACAAATTAGTCAATAAAAATCCAAATTTATAGTTGAAATGTCACAAATTGATGATATAATATAAAATATAATTCTGAAAGGGGTTATCTTTATGTTTAGACGAATTTTAGCTTTAGTTTTTGCATTACTTATGCTGTGCTCTTTACTGTGCGGTTGTGGTGAGAAAAAAGAGCTCACATGTGACAACTGCTCAAAAAAGGTTTTTGTCGATGCCGACTCTAATATGGAAGAAGACTGGGCTATCTACTGCGAAGAGTGCAACGAAGAGCTTTTCGGTGACGACCCTATTTTAGGAGCAGAATAAGGAGATATTATGTTAAAAGAAGGACTTAAAAACACACTCACTATCAAAGTAACAGAAGACAAAACCGCAAAGGTTATGGGCTCTGGCATTTTAGACGTTTTCGCTACTCCGGCGATGGTCGCTTTAATGGAGCAGACAGCGGCACAGAGCGTACAGCCACATCTCGATGAAGGCGTGACAAGTGTCGGCACTAAGATAAACGTCGAGCACCTGGCTGCTGACCCTGTCGGCATCGAGGTTTTCTGTGAGTCAACTCTGACAGAAGTTGATAACCGCAGACTGTGTTTTGAAATCACAGTTTCTGACAAACACGGTGTTGTCGGTAAAGCATACCACGAGCGTTTTCTCATCAAGAGCGAGAGCTTTATGAACAAAACAAACGCAAAACTGTAAATTTAATACCGAATAAGTAAAGCCACTGTTTTGGACGGCACAATGCTCCGCCAAAAACAGTGGCTTATTTTTTCTTTACAACAAAAGAGACCCGAGTTTTCTCGGGTCTCTCCTATAAAAGTTTAAGTTATTACTTTAAGTATGTCTGACCGTCAGGACCGATTTTACCACTGATACCTGTAAAGCCAGAAGCACAACATACGTATACTCTCATGTTAGCCTTACCGATTGAAGGAACTGTGAGAGTGCCGCCTGTTACTTCCTTAACATCGCCTGTAACAGCGTCGATGTACTTGCCGTTAGGGATGTTCTTGAATGTAGCACCGCCAGAGATAGAAACAAGAGCGAGAGAATCGATGTTCTCTTGTGCGTTTGTATATCTCTTTACGTAAGCCATATTACCTGAAACGTAGTTGCCATCAACTGTGTACTGACCCTTCTGTAAAGCAGGGATAGCACGTCTGATAGCGTTTAACTTCTGGATATGCTTAGCAAGTGGGTAGTTAAGAGTTTCAGCAACCTCGCCGGAAGCTGTGTACTTTGAGAAATCAGTAGCTGTAACTGTACCCTCTAAGTGGTCACCAAAGTATGCACGACCTGTCTGAGCGAGAGGCTTGTTAGGGCCAACGTCGATAACAACACCCTTCTGGAACTCAATTTCACTACCGTAGTACAGACAAGGGATACCACGGAATGTGTACATGAGGTTTAAGTTCTCAGCCCATGTCTGAGTACCGCCAGCAAATCTGTTCTGCTGACCTCTGTCAGGAGAATAGTCGTGAGAGTCAACGTATACAACGTTCCATGTAGAGTCGTTGTAGTACTTGTCAGAAGCCTTACCAACACCGAAAGCACCATTTGCGTCATCGAAGCACCAGTGCATCTGGAAGTCGATAGCGCCCATACCTGAGCTCTTAGAATAGTCAGGTGTGTGGTATGTGATACCCTTTAAGAATGCGTTGTCAGAAGTTGGCTGTGAGTTTACGTTGTCATACTTCTTATAGTGATCAAAAGTGAGGTTCATATTCTCGTTGATTTCTTCAGCAGTAGCATCAACGTTTTTGTTCCACTTTGATGTTAATGTGTTGTCAGGCTCGTCCCATGTGTAGAACTGAGCAGACTCACAAGCGTGGTCACGATACCAAACCTGTGAATAACGGCAACAGATTTCACCGAACATATAGAAATTGTTGTTGCCTGCAGCCTTAGCAGCTGCGTTCATCTGGTCGTTGAAGAGTGTGTTGAGAGAAAGTCTTGAGATATGTCTTACTGTATCAACACGGAATGCGTCAACGCCCATATCGAGGTAGTTGGAGTAAGCGTCTACGATATACTTAGCAACAGCAGGGTTTTCTGTGTTAAGGTCAACACAGTCACCAGCAATCTGACAATACTTACAGGTCCAGTCGTCCCAGTTAAGGCTCTGGAAGTAACCTGTGTGGTAGTAGTTGTGAGGGTTTGCGTCTTTATCTGTAGAAACCTTAGCCATTGAGTAGTCAACGTCGTCAGGATGTGAACCTGTTGAGTTGTTAGCACCTGCAGCAGAAGAAGTATTCTTCATGAGGTTAAGTCTTGAGTCATACTGCAGCTGTGGCTTTAATGCGTAGTACTCTTCAGGAGTTGAAACACCGCTGTAGTCAAGCAGTGTCTGTGTAGGAACCATACACTTCTCGATATCAGCTAAATCCTGATAGTTATCGTACTTCTTAGTAAACAGTGGAGCAAGGAAAGCTTCACCGAAGTTACCTGTGTGCTGCCATACAACGTCCTGTACAATCTTGATGCCCTTTGAGTGAGCTTCTTCGATAAAGTCTTCGTATGTATAGCCGTCTGATTCGTATCGAACGTCAACGGTTGAGAAGTCCATAGCGTGGTAGCCGTGGTAGTCATAACCTGAAGCGTTTGTTACAACAGGAGTAATCCAGATAGCAGAGAATCCAAGTGCCTTGATGTAGTCGAGCTTATCAGCAAGGCCTTTGAAGTCACCACGCCATGCAGGGTCTGAGTCAGGGTTGTTAGCCTGTTTGTCATCCCAGCAGTGTACGTTGTTGCCTGTATCGCCATCGTAGAAACGAGTTGTGATTACGAAGTAGATTGTATCTTCTCGTAAATCTGTGTACTTATAGTCTGATGGAATATCAGGGTTCTTATCTCTCCATTTACCATCTTTGTACCACCATTCACCTGTAGTACGTGATGTTTCCTCACTG